>CAZVLI010000995.1:0-1746 GCA_964627965.1 uncultured Rhodospirillales bacterium | reverse complement strand
TGCACCAGCACGTCGGGCGGATCGGCCAAGGCCGTGTCGAGTGCCTGGCGGCCGTCGGTCTCAACCGCCACCGCGAAGCCGGCCCGCTCCAGCAAGAAGGTCAGCGACTCGACGATGTTCGGCTCGTCCTCCGCGATCAGCACGCGCTTGGCCATGCCTCGCTTGTTCCTCCCAGTCACCGCCCGGCTGTCGCGGACGTTGCCGGCGATTACAGCCCAGTTACGCCGACGGCCGCAATGCACATGCGCGAAACGCCCTACGCGGTCAGCGGATCCTCGATCCGATGCGGGCATGATTGTCGCGGGCACAGCCGGCAACTCGGTCCGACTTCTTCCACCGGCACCGAGACGTCGGCGGCATAGACGGTGCGCTGTGCGTCCGTCTCCGACATGGTGATCATGTCGGTGAGGTAGTGGCGCGGTTTGCCGAAGCCGGTCGGCCCGGTGTTGCGCGCCCGCGCCACGAAAATGAACCGCGCGCCGGACGGAAACAGCGCGCGCTGACGGATGACGGCCTCCGGCGACTGCTGCGCCCGGTACAGCACCCACAGCGGGCAGGCGGCGGCGTAGCGCGGGATCGCCAGCCCCTCCAGGCCAAGCATCTCGATGATCGTGCCGGCGGCGTTCGCCCGCAGATAGCCGAAGCGCGGGGCGTCCGGTACGCGCGGCAGGTTGGTCAGGCGTCGGCAGACGGCGGCGACCTCGACGGCGAATCCGGCGGCCAGCGCCTCCAGGTCGTAGCGCAGCAATCGGGCCTGGTCGGCGAAGCGGGATAGCGGCATCAGGATCGCGCCGACGGCGTACTCGGCCAGCGCGCGCCGCGCCCTGGCGCCGGCGGCAGCGGTCTCGATCTCCGGCTGCGCCGCGACCAGCTCATCGATCGTGCCCGTCAGCTCGGCTTCGGCCAGTGCGCGTGCCTTGGCAAGCCGGGATACCGGATGCGGGTCGACGAGTGCCGTGGCGAGCGGCGCCGCGGCGGCTTCGATCTCGGCGAAATGATGCCCGCGCGCATCGAACAGCGCTTCGACCTCGTCGACCGGCGTCAGGGTCCGGGTCGGCGCCTCCGCCTTGTCGAAATAGGCGGCCAGTGCCTCGCCGACATCGGACAGCGCGCGGCTTTCCTCGTGCACGATGCGATGGAACCGCTCGCGGCGATCCGCCGGCACATCGGGATACTCGGTCAGGATCTCGGCCGCGGAACGGATGGCCGCGATGCGGGTGAGCATCCGGTGCACCGTTTCGCCCAGGAACGGGTCGTTCGACAACCGATCCGCCAGCATCTGCGCCCGCGTCGCCGCCTCGCGCTCCGACCGTGCCACCGCCGCCAGCCCACGGGCCCAGCCCGGAAAGCGCCCGATCAACTCGCCGATGCGTTCGTCCTCCAGCCCGAGCGATGCCAGCTCGGGCAGGTGCGCCACCTCGGTCAACGTATCGTGCAGCCGGCGCTCGGCGGCACCGTCCAGGTCGCCCAGTTCCAGGTCGAGCGCTTCGGCGATCTGGCGCAGCCGGGCGCCGGCGATCTGCCTTTTGTTCCACTCGATCAGGTTGAGGTAGGAGGCTGAGATGCCGACCTGGCGGGCGAGCTCGGCCTGACTGAGCCCGAGTTCGCGGCGGCGCTGGCGGATTCGCGCGCCGAGGATCGACCGGAGCGAGTGGGGTTCTGCTTGTCTGACAGACATTTACGGGCCCGGACTGTCAATGATTTACAAATCGACCGCACTGCACCATAGAAAATTGACAGAAAAAT
>CAZVLI010000994.1:0-1746 GCA_964627965.1 uncultured Rhodospirillales bacterium | reverse complement strand
CGGAACTGACGGCGCCGAGCGAGGCCGACGAAGTCAACAGCTCTCTCTGCCACGGCTTCATCTTCGACTTCTGCGGCGTCGAGATCGACCGCGACACCGGCCAGGTCCGTATCGACAAGTACGTCACCATGCACGACTGCGGCCGCATCCTTCATCCGGCCATGGTCGACGGGCAGGTCGCTGGCGGCTTCGCCCAGGCGGTCGGCGCGGCGCTCTACGAGCATCACCAATGGGGCGAAGACGGCTCGCACCTGACCGGGACGCTGGCGGAGTACCTGCTGCCGACCGTCATGGAGGTGCCGGCGCCAACGATCCTGCATTTCGAATCGCCCTCGCCGTTCACGCCGCTGGGGGCCAAGGGCGTCGGCGAAGGGAACTGCATGTCGACGCCGGTGTGCCTGGCCAACGCCGTGGCCGACGCGCTCGACCTCGATGCCATCGACCTGCCGCTCAGCCCGTCCAAGCTCGCCGCATTGATCCACAAGCCCGAGCAGGCGCCGCCGGAGAAGACGTTGCCGGCCGGGCGCGCGCTGTTCGGCGACGGCGAGGCACGCGTCGCGGCGCCACGGCAGCAGGTCTGGGACATGCTGCTCGACCCGGAGACCCTGGCGCGGGTGATCCCCGGCGCGCATGGCGTGCAGCGGTTGTCCGAGCATAGCTTCCGCGCCGATGCCACAGTCGGCATCGGGCCGGTGAAGGGTCGCTACAGGGTCGACGTCGAGCTGAGCGACCTGGTGCCGCCGGCATCGCTGACGCTGACCGGTCAGGGTCAGGGACCGCTCGGCTTCGGACACGGGCGCGCGGCGGTCACGCTGCGCGAGGACGGCGACGGCACGGTCGTCGGCTATCGCTACGAGGCCGAGGCCGGTGGCAAGGCCGCGGCGATCGGCGGGCGGCTGCTGGACGGTGCGGCGCGTGCGTTGATCGCGCAGTTCTTCGCCGCGCTGGCGCGCGAGGCCGGCGGCGAAACCCCCACGCGAGGCTGGTGGGCCAAGCTGATGGCATTATTCCGATGAAGCCGCCGGTCTTCGACTACGTGCGCGCCGGCAGCGTCGACGAGGCGCTCGATGTGCTGGCCAGCGAAGGCGGCGACGCGCGCATCATCGCCGGCGGCCAGACGCTGATGGCGATGCTCAACATGCGGCTGGTGAAGCCGGCGACGCTGATCGACATCACCCGCATCGCCGACCTGAACCGTATCGAGGCGCGCGACGATGCGCTCGTGGTCGGCGCTGCGGTGCGTCAGGCCGATCTGCTGGCCTCGCCGCATCTTGCCGACCATCCGCTGCTCGCCGCCGCACTGCCGTGGGTCGGGCATGCGCAGACGCGCAACGCCGGCACGGTCTGCGGCTCCGTCGCGCACGCCGACCCGAGCGCGGAACTGCCGCTGGTGCTGACGGCGCTCGGCGGCGAGGTGCACCTGCGCAGCCGGCGTCGGACACGGCGGGTGAAGGCCGCCGACTTCTTCCTCGGCACGATGACGACGGAAAAGCAGGACGACGAGATGATCGAGGCGGTGAGCTTTCCGCGCGTCGGCGGTGGCGTCGCGTTCCGCGAGATCGCACGACGGCATGGCGACTTCGCCATCGTCGCCTGCGCCGCCACCGTGCGCGACGGCAAGACACGGCTGGCCGTCGGCGGCGTCGCCGACCGCCCGGTGGCACGCGAGTTGGAGGGCGACCTCGATGCGGCGCTCGACGCCTTCGCCTGGGACCTGGAGGCGCGCGACGACATCCACGCCACTGC
>CAZVLI010000993.1:0-1746 GCA_964627965.1 uncultured Rhodospirillales bacterium | reverse complement strand
GTCAGCGAGCTCCCAGGGCGACGCCAGGGACCGACGCCGGGCAGGCTAGTCCCCCGGCGCTGGCGTCGGTAGTCACGTCGCAGTCCCGCTAGGGGACTAAATGGGGGACTAGATACTGACGTGACTACCGACGATGCCTGTTAAGTCTTTGAAATCGTTGGTGGGCGGTGAGGGACTCGAACCCCCGACATCCTCGGTGTAAACGAGATGCTCTACCAACTGAGCTAACCGCCCGGGCGCACCGATCCTGGCGCGCGGCTCTGCCATAAGCCGCGCGGCTCAGCTTTGCAAGACGATGCTTTGCAAGTGGCGGATCGCGGACCGGCGGCACCGGCCCGCGCAGGTCAGTTGACGGCGTCCTTCAGCGCCTTGCCGGCGCGGAACTTCGGCTGCTTGCTCGCAGGAATGTCGATCGGCGCCCCGGTCTGCGGGTTGCGACCCTGGGTCGCCTTGCGGGTCGTGACCACGAAGGTCCCGAAGCCTACCAGTCGCACTTCGTCGCCCGTCTTGAGGGCGTCGGTGATGCACTCGAAAACCGAGTCGACGGCCTTGGTCGCGTCAGCCTTGGTCAGGCCGGTGCTATTCGCGACGGAGGCAATCAGGTCATTCCTGTTCAAAGCACCCCCCTTATCGTTTGTTGGGAAATCGGCGCGGACGGCCGTCTCTAGGATGGTCACCGACTCTATGAGCCGGGCATGGGCAGGTCAAAGGAAAAAGCCGGGGCAAATGCCCCGGCTTCCTCGTGAATCCCGCGCCACTAGTGGCTGAGCGACGGTTGGTCGAGATTGCGGGCGGCCTGCTGGCGGGCCAACTCGGCCGCCGCCTCTTCTTCCTCGTCCCACTCGACCGGCACCGGCCGCGTCACCAGCGCCTGCTCGATCACCTCGTCGACGGACGCGACCGGGATGATCTCCAGCCCGCGCTTCACGTTGTCCGGGATCTCGGCCAGGTCCTTCTCGTTGTCCTTCGGGATCAGCACGGTCTTGATGCCGCCGCGCATCGCGGCCAGCAGCTTCTCCTTCAGGCCACCGATCGGCAGCACCCGCCCGCGCAGCGTGATCTCGCCGGTCATGGCGATATCACGGCGCACCGGGATCTTGGTGAGGTTGGACACGATCGAGGTGAACATCGCCACGCCGGCCGACGGTCCATCCTTCGGCGTCGCACCCTCCGGCACGTGGACGTGGATGTCGCGCTTCTCGAACACCGGCGGCTTGACGCCGAAGTCGATGCAGCGCGAGCGGAAGTAGGACGCCGCCGCCTGAATCGATTCCTGCATCACGTCGCCGAGCTTGCCGGTGTACTTGATGTTGCCCTTGCCCGGCAGGACCACCGATTCGATGGTCAGCAACTCGCCGCCGACCTCGGTCCAGGCCAGGCCGGTGACCACGCCGACCATATCCTCCAGCTCGATCTCGCCGAACCGGTAGCGCTGCACGCCGGCATACTTGCCGAGGTTGCGACGGGTGACGGTGACGCGCTTGGCCTTTTTGGTGACGATGTCCTTGGTCGCCTTGCGGATCAGGTTGGCGATCTCGCGCTCCAGGTTCCGCACGCCGGCCTCGCGCGTGTAGTAGCGCACCAGGTCGAGCAGCGCGGTGTCGGAGATGGTCCACTCCGACTTGCGCAGGCCGTGCGCCTCCTTCTGCTTCGGGATCAGGTGGCGCTTGGCGATCTCGACCTTCTCGTCCTCGGTGTAGCCGGACAGGCGGATCACCTCCATGCGGTCGAGCAGCGGCTGCGGCA
>CAZVLI010000992.1:0-1749 GCA_964627965.1 uncultured Rhodospirillales bacterium | reverse complement strand
CGCAACTCGCCGTCCTTCGAGCTCACCATCGCGTCGCGGCCGCAGATCGCCCATTCCGCGTCCGCCCCGTCCGGCAGGCGGTCGCGCGGGTTCGGTGCCCCTCGGCCCGGCTTGCGCGGATAGCTGGTGCCGACCTCGATGGTGCCCAGCACCCCATCGGCGGAGCGCAGCAGCACGGTGACGTAGTCCTCCACCGGATCGCCGTGCACGTTGTTGTTCATCTGGCAGGCGACGACCGTCGCGTCCGGCCCGGTCAGCTGCAGGAACATGTCGAGCCCGTGCGGCCCGAGGTTGCGCAACGACCCGCCGCCCGCCTGCGCCGGATCGAGCATCCAGGGCGAATCCCAGTCGCGGTAGCGCTGCGAGGTGAAGCGGTTCTGCCGCACGTAGACGTGGCTCAGTGGCCCGAACGCGCCCGCGTCGAGCAGCTCGCGTGCCTTGGCGTGGAAGGCCGACGTGCGGTACGGCATCGGCACCGCGACGAAGGCCTTCGTCTCCTTCGCGCGGTCGGCGATGGCGCGCACCTCGGCCGCGTTCACCCCCATCGGCTTTTCCATGATGAAGGGCAGGCCGCGATCCAGCAGCATGTGCGCCGTCGCCGCCATGTTCGCATGCCGCCCCAGCGCCAGGACGAAATCCGGCTGGCGCTGGTCCAGCATCTGCTCCGCATCGCCGAACACCGGCGGCCCGCCGACCTCCGCCGCGCGATGCGCCGCCACCCGCGGGTCCGGATCTGACAACCCGACCAGCTCCACCTCCGGCATCTTCTCCAGTTGGCGCAGATAGGCCGGGTCGTACAGCGAATGCCAGTGACTGACCTCGATGGCACAGACGCGGATC
The DNA here is from genome assembly GCA_964627965.1 of uncultured Rhodospirillales bacterium. GTDB lineage: Bacteria > Pseudomonadota > Alphaproteobacteria > JAVKFY01. Next base: position 909 of record CAZVLI010000992.1, on the reverse strand, counting down.
GGCATCGTCTCCTCCTTGTCACCCCGGCCTCGAGCCGGGGTCCATGCCAACGCTAGCATCGGCCGGCCACGCGCTTGCACCTCGATGGACCCCGGCTCGAGGCCGGGGTGACGGAAGGGGTGAAATTCGCATTCGCTTAGTTCATACTATGTTCTTCAAGAAGAGGGGCAGGGCATGACCGCGCATGTCGGCACGGTGGCGTTTCAGGGCATCGAGGCGGTGCCGGTCGACGTGCAGGTGCAACTCGCCAACGGCATGCCGGCCTTTTCCGTCGTCGGCCTGCCGGACAAGGCCGTGGCCGAGAGCCGCGAACGTGTGCGCGGCGCGCTGAACGCGCTCGGCCTGGCGCTGCCGCCACGACGCATTACCGTGAACCTGTCGCCGGCCGACCTGCCCAAGGAGGGCGGTCATTTCGACCTGCCGATCGCGCTCGGCCTGCTGGCGGCGATGGCGGTGCTGCCGGAGGACGAGGTCGACCGTTACGTCGCGTTGGGCGAGCTGTCGCTCGACGGCAAGCTGGTGCCGGTGGCCGGCGTGCTGTCGGCCGCCATCGCCGCGCATGGCCAGGATCGCGGCCTGGTCTGCCCGGCGCCACAGGGCGCGGAAGCGGCCTGGGCCGGCGACGAGCTCGATATCGTCGCGCCGCCCGACCTGCTGACCATGATCAACCACTTCAAGGGCACGCAGCGCTTGGCCCGGCCGCAAGCGGGCATGTCCGACGACCGCGCCGCCGCGCCCGACCTGCGCGATATCAAGGGCCAGGAAAGCGGCAAGCGCGCGCTCGAAGTGGCGGCCGCCGGCGGCCACAATCTGCTGATGAGCGGCCCGCCCGGCGCCGGCAAGTCGATGCTGGCCGCGCGCCTGCCCGGGCTGCTGCCGCCGCTGTCGCCGGCCGAGGCGCTGAAGGTG
>CAZVLI010000991.1:1543-1754 GCA_964627965.1 uncultured Rhodospirillales bacterium | reverse complement strand
CTGAACGTGGTGCCGATCCGGTCGCCGGCGTTGCGCGAACGCACCGACGACATCACCGACCTGGTCCGGCATTTCTTCGAGCGCGCCGAGCAGGAGGGGCTGCCGCCGAAGCGACTGGACCCGGCCGCGCTGGAGGTGATGAAGCGCTATCGCTGGCCCGGCAATGTGCGTGAGCTGGAAAACCTCGTGCGCCGGCTGGCCGCGCTCTACG
>CAZVLI010000991.1:0-1517 GCA_964627965.1 uncultured Rhodospirillales bacterium | reverse complement strand
GACGTGATCGAGGCCGAGCTGGCCATCGGCGCGGCCGCACCCGCCGCGGACAGCGACAACGAGCCCGACAACATCTCCAACGCCGTGGAACGGATCCTAAAGCGCTACTTCGCGGCGCATGGCGAGGCGCTGCCGCCGGCGGGTCTGCACGAGCGAGTCCTGCGCGAAGTGGAGCGGCCGCTGATCGAACTGACGCTGGCCAACACGCGGGGCAACCAGGTCCGCGCCGCCCAGCTTCTCGGGGTCAACCGGAACACGTTGCGCAAGAAAATCCGCGACCTTGACATACAGGTGGTCCGCGGCCTCAAGTGACCCGTAAATGGGCCCTGCCGCGGACCGTCGCGGCGTAACGTGCTCGGTACCGGAGACCGCCCGCGGGGCGGGTAACGGCGACCGAGGTGTTGATGGTTTCAACGACCGACTTCAGCGCGCTCCATCCCTCCAAGGCCCGACGTTGGCGCCGCTGGGCGAACCGCGTCGGCCTGGCGCGCAAGCTCGCCTACGTGCTGGCCGGGGCGGTGATTGCCTGCGGCCTGGCGACGTACGCGCTGTGGAGCGACTCGATCCCGATCGGCGGCTCGCCCGACGAGGTGCTGGCGCTGCTGATCGTCGACCTGGTGCTGCTGCTGTCGCTCGGGGCGCTGATCGCGCGCCAGCTCGCCCAGCTGTGGGCGAATCGTCAGTCGGGCGGCATCGGCTCGCGCTTGCACCTGCGCATGGTGGCCTGGTTCTCGGCGCTGGCGGTGGCGCCAGCGATCGTCACGGCGGTGTTTTCCGCCGTGTTCTTCCACTTCGGCGTGCAGAGCTGGTTCTCCGACTCGGTGCGCACGGCGGTGGAAGAGTCGGTCGCGGTGGCGGAAGCCTACGTCGACGAGCACCGCAACGCGATCCGCGCCGACGTTCTGGCGATGGCCGCCGATATCAACCGGCTGGCGCCACAGCTCATGCAGCGGCCGGGGCTGTTCAACCAGGTGGTGACCGCGCAGGCGGCGTTGCGCTCGCTGTCGGAGGCGACGGTCTTCGACTCCTCCGGGCGGATCATGGCGCGGACGACGCTAAGCCTCGCCGCCGCCTTCGAGACCGTGCCCGTCAACGCACTGGACCAGGCCAAGAGCGGCGACGTCGTCATCTTCACCACCGGCACCGAAGATCAGGTGCAGGCGCTGGTGCGGCTGGACTCGATGCTGGACGCCTACCTCTACGTCGGGCGCTTCATCGACCAGACCGTGCTCAACCACGTACGCCAGACCCGCGAGGCGGCGGCCCAGTACCGGCAACTGGAGGGCACGCGCTCGTCGATCCAGCTCACGTCGGCGGCGATCTTCATCATCGTCGCCATGATGCTGCTGCTGGCGGCGGTGTGGCTCGGTCTCAGCTTCGCCAATCGGCTGGTGCGCCCCATCGGCGACCTGGCCAATGCCGCCGAACAGGTCCGACAGGGCGACTTCGGCGCGCGTGTCGCGGTGCGAGGGCAGTCCGACGAGCTCGGCATGCTGGCGCGGACCTTCAATCGGATG
>CAZVLI010000990.1:0-1755 GCA_964627965.1 uncultured Rhodospirillales bacterium | reverse complement strand
CCACGACGGCGCGCAGACCGGCCTCGCCGAGCGCGCTCAACATCGCCGCCTCGCCAGCCAGCAGCGGCAACACGACCAGCAACGGCACCACGGCGAGGTCCTGCAACAGCAGCACGGCGAAGCTGGCACGGCCGAAGCCGGTGGCCATCTCGCGCCGCTCCGTCAGCAACTGCAGCACCACCGCCGTCGACGACAGCGCCAGCCCGCCGCCGACCACCAGCGCCACCGCCGGGTCGGGATAGATCGCGTAGCTCAGCACGCCGATGGCGAAGCCGGTGATCACGACTTGCAGGCCGCCGAAGCCGAACACCAGGCGGGCCAGGGCCCTGAGCCGCTCCAGGGATAGCTCAAGGCCGACGGTGAACAGCAGGAAGACGATGCCGAGCTCGGCCAGCGCCGACGTGCCGGCTTCGGAACGAACCAGCGCCAGCCCGGCCGGCCCGATGACGACGCCGGCGACGAGGTAGCCGAGGACGGGGCTGATCTTGAGGCGCGCGAACAGGGGCACCGCGACCAGCGCCGCGAGCAGGAAAACCAGCACGTCGCGCAGGACGTGTGCGTCGATACCGTGCCCTGCGCTCTCGCTCACCCGCCTGCCCCCAAGGTGTCCTCGCTTATAGCATGGCTGCCCTGCCCGGCGTTTGATCTGACCGGCCGCATCGCTATATAGAGCCCACACTGTCCGGTTTCGCCGAGGACGATCCGCCGGACCCCGCCGTCGAGCCGAGCTGACGCGTCATGATGTATCTGATGGTGGCCGGGGGGCTGATCGTCCTGCTGGTCGGGGGCGATATCCTGGTGCGTGGCGCCGTGGCCTTGGCCCAGCGTCTCGGCGTCACCCCCCTGATCATCGGCCTGACCGTCGTCGGCTTCGGCACCTCCGCGCCGGAACTCATGGTCTGCGTCTCCGCGGCCTTGGACGGCGCCCCCGATCTCGCCATCGGCAACGTGGTCGGCTCCAACATTGCCAATGTGCTGCTGGTGCTCGGCCTGCCGGCCCTGATCTACCCGATCGCCTGCAACGCCGCCGGACTGCGGCGCGATACCAGCCTGATGCTGCTGGTCTCGGCCGGCTTCGTCGCCCTGTGCCTGACCGGCATGATCGGGCGCGTCGACGGCATCGTCATGGTGACGCTGCTTTTCGCCTTCCTCGTGTGGTCTTACGTCAACGCGATGCGCGGCGACGGCGGCGCCGATGCCATCGCCGAGGAGATCCAGGACCTCGCCGGCAAGAGCCGCTCGCTGGCGGTGTCCTTCGCGCTGGTGCTGGCCGGCATCGTCGGGTTGATCGGCGGCGCCAAGCTGCTGGTCGAGGGCGCGGTGCAGATCGCCCGCGCCGCCGGTCTCTCCGAAGCGGTAATCGGCCTGACCCTGGTCGCCATCGGCACCTCGCTGCCGGAGCTGGCGACCTCGCTGGTGGCGGCGGTACGACGCCAGGGCGATGTCGCCATCGGCAATGTCGTCGGCTCGAACCTGTTCAACCTGCTCGGCATCATGGGCGTGACGGCGATCGTGAAGCCGGTGCCGGTCCCGATGTCGTTCCAGACCCTCGACGTGTGGGTGATGCTGACCGCGGCGCTGTTGCCGCTGCCGTTCATCCTGCGGCGCACGGCGATCGGCCGGCGCGCGGGCAGCGTGTTGCTGGTACTGTACGTCGGTTATGTGTTCGCCCTGTTCCACGGTGTCGCCGCGGGGGGCGCCATGAAGGTCTGACCCGGCGTGGGCGAGCCGTTGTAGTCGAAGACGACGAGCAGG
>CAZVLI010000989.1:0-1758 GCA_964627965.1 uncultured Rhodospirillales bacterium | reverse complement strand
CGATGGTGTGGACTGGGTTCAGCGACGTCATCGGCTCCTGGAAGATCATCGCGATCCGGTCGCCGCGGATGTCGCAGAGCGCGTCTTCGTCCTTGGCCAGCAGGTCGTCGCCATCGAGCAGGATACGGCCCGATGTGCGCGCGTTCTCCGGCAACAGGCCGATCAGCGCGAGCGCCGTCATCGACTTGCCACAGCCAGATTCCCCCACGATGCCGAGCGTCTGGCCGCGGTCCAGCTTGAACGAGAGGTCGCGTACCGCGCGGCCGGGGCCGGCGGACGTGTCCAGCGTGACGGTGAGGTCGTCGGCCTGGAGCAGCATCTATCGTTGCCTCGCCAACCGGGGGTCGAGCAGGTCGCGCAGGCCGTCGCCCAGCAGGTTCAGGCCCAGCACCGCGAACACGATGGCCAAGCCCGGGAACACCGCCAGCCGGGGCATCAGCAGGATGAAATTCTGCGCCTCGGCCAGCATCCGGCCCCAGCTCGGATACGGCGGCTGGGTGCCGAGGCCAAGGTAACTCAGTGCCGCCTCGGCCAGGATGGCGATGGCGAACTGGATCGTCGCCTGCACCACGATCACCGAGGTGATGTTGGGCAGGATGTGCGACACGGTGATGGCAATGCGGCCGCGTCCGGCGGCGCGCGCGGCAAGCACGAACTCGCGTGCCCACATGGCGTTGGCGGCGCCCCGCACGACGCGGGCGAAAATGGCGATGTTGGCGATGCCGATGGCGAGCATGGCGTTGAAGATGCCGGGCGACCAGGCCGCCGTGATCAAGATCGCCACCAGGATCGCCGGGAAGGCGTAGGTGAAGTCGGTGAGGCGCATGATCACCTCCTCGACCCAGCCGCGATAGGCCGAGGCGGTGAGGCCCAGGATGCTGCCGCCGACAATGCCGATGCCGACGGCGACGATGCCGACGGCGATGGAATTCTGCGCCCCGACCATGATCATTGACAGGATGTCGCGGCCGAACTGGTCGGTGCCGAACCAGTGCGCGGCCGTCGGCGGTTGCAGCATCTGCTTCACCACGATCTGGGTCGCCGAGTGCGGCGTCCAGAACAACGAGACCACGGCCATCAGGATCATGGCGCCGGTCAGCGCGGCGCCGATCATGAACGAGCGATGGCGCCAGGCGCGGGCCAGGAACCCGGGCGGCTGGCGGCTGGCTTCGGGGCTGGCGATGGCGTCAGTCATGGACCGCCACCCTCGGGTCGATCACCGCGTAGAGCAGGTCGACGACGAAGTTCACCACCACCACCATGCCGGCCAGCAGCAGGGTCACGCCGCTGACCACCACCAGGTCACGGTTGCTGATCGCGCCGATGATGAGCTTGCCGATGCCGGGCAGCGAGAAGACGCTCTCGATCACGATGGTACCGGCCAGCAGGTTGGCGAATTGCAGGCCCATGATGGTGACGACCGGGATCAAGGCGTTGCGCAGCACGTGGCGCCACAGCGTCGCGCGGCGGCTCAGCCCCTTGGCGCGGGCTGTACGCACGAAATCCTCGCGCGCGACCTCCAGCACCGACGAGCGGGTGATCCGGGCCAGCACCGCGACCTGGAACGCGGCCAGCGCTACCGCCGGCAGCAGCAGCGATTGCAGGGCCGGGAGCATGCCGGCATCCCAGCCGGCGAAGCCGCCGGCCTTGAACCACTTCAGCACCACCGCGAAGAGCAGGATCAGCAGGATGCCGAACCAGAAGGCCGGCACGGCGATGCCGAGCTGCGAGAAGATCATCACGCCCCAGTCGCCGAAC
>CAZVLI010000988.1:0-1769 GCA_964627965.1 uncultured Rhodospirillales bacterium | reverse complement strand
CCCACAACAAGCTTTGAAACGCCTGGCACACATCGCCGCCGTGGTCGTTTTAGCCGCGGCGCTTCCGTCGTGCAGCGACAGCCTCAACCCCTTCGCCAAGAAGGAGTTTCGGCCCTGCCCGGGGCTGGCGGTGCTGCGCGATACCGGGCGCATCACCGATTACCGGCCAGGCGACGGCCGCGACCTGCTCGATGTCCGCTACACCGTCGACATCGCCAACGTCACCGCCTCGTGCAGGTATGACGGCCAGACCGTACGCATGTCGGTGAACATCGATCTGATCTTCACCCGCGGACCGGCGGCGGAGGGCTCGGAGATGCGGGCGCCCTACTTCGTGGCGATCACCCGCGGCGAGGACGAGATCGTCGCCAAGCGCATCTTCGATTCGGAGATCGAGTTCCCGGACAGCCGCCGCCGCGCCGGTGTGCGCGAGGAGGTCGACCAGATCATCCCGCTGCTGCCCGACGAGAGCGGCGCGGACTACGAGGTGATCGTCGGCCTTCAGGTCTCCGAGGACCAGCTTCTGCGCAACCGCGCGCGCTAGGCCGGCGGCCATGCGCATCGTGATCTGCGGGGCGGGCGCGATCGGCGCCTCCATAGCGCGTTGTCTGGCCGAGCGCGGCGCCGAGCCGATCCTGGTCGAGCGCGCCGGCATCGCCAATGCCGCGTCTGGCAAGTCGGGCGGCTTCCTCGCCTATGACTGGTGCGACGGCAGTCCGCTCCAGCAACTCGCACGGCGCAGCTTCGATCTTCATGCGCAGTGGGCCGAGGCGAGCGACGACGACTGGGGCTATCGGCGACTCGATACCTTTGCCGGCTATCCCGGGGCCGGCGGCCCGAACCTGCCATGGCTCGCCGACGAGGTCCGGCTGCACGGCCGCCTTGGCGATCCCACGACCACGGCGCAGGTCCATCCCGCCTTGTTCACGCAGGCGATGGCTCACGCGTCCGGCGCCGAGGTGGTCAACGGCGAGGTCACTGGCCTGCTCCGCGAGGGCGAGGCGGTGCGTGGCGTCGAGGTCGGGCCCGAGCGAATCGAAGGCGATGCTGTCGTGATCGCCATGGGACCGTGGTCGATTCTGGCTGCGCGCTGGTTGTCGTTGCCGGCGGTTTACGGGCTCAAAGGGCACAGCCTGGTGTTTCGCACCGGAGATACGGTGCCGCCGCAGTCGCTGTTCGCGCGATCGACGATCGGGACGATCTCGACGGTCTGCGAGATCTGGGCGGCCGTGGCGAACTCGGGAGAGGCGAGGCCAGCGATGGCGAGCGCCGTCACCACCCCGAGCGTGCATCGGTTGATCCTTGTCTTTGAACGCACCGGGGACTCCTTTGTCGAAACCGGGCCTCGAGAAGGAAGTGGCACCCGGCGACGCGGTGGTGGCAGGGAATCGCGCCTGCGCGCGCAGCGATGGTGCGGCGCGGCCTTCCTGCCGGGTCGGAATTCTCGTTCCTGCCGAGAACGCGTAGGCGACCGGCAACCCGTGCGCGTAAGCGGGCGGGCCTCAGGGAAATCGGGGCCGTGCCGATAAGAGGTTCATGCATCGCCGCCGATCACCCGGCGATCTGGGAGCTGGAATGCGAAGCCTCGTTGCTCGTTTCGGAACCGCCGTCACCCTGACCATCACCCTGGTCGGCGCTGTGGCGTGTGGACCGGCCGCCCTGGAGGAGAAGCGTCTGACCGACGAGTGCAACGCGGTGTACGGGTTCGATACACCCGACGCCCGCGCCTGCACGGAGTCTGGAGTCGACCACCTCGCGATGCGAGATCA
>CAZVLI010000987.1:0-1769 GCA_964627965.1 uncultured Rhodospirillales bacterium | reverse complement strand
GGGGCGCCGATGACGAAGTCGTCGATGCCATCGCCGTTGAAGTCGCCGGCGGCCGCGGCCGACAGGCCGGCGGCTGAGGTGGGATCGCCGGTCAGCCGGATGCCGCTGGCGCCGAGGCTGGACAGGTTCAGGTCGGCGCCGAGCCCGGCGGCGCCGAAGACCAGATACGTGGTGACGTCGGTACCGTTGCGGGAGCCGACGACGAAGTCGTCGAAGCCGTCGTTGTTCACGTCGCCGACGATGGCGGCCTCGTTCAGCGGTTCGCTGCCGCCGGCGCCGCTCGACGCGAAGCCGCCGGCGCCCAGGCTGCCGATACTGGTGACGGCGCCGAAGCTGTTGGTGCCGAAGACCGAGTAGATCGCACCGTCGCCACCGTCGGCCCCGGAGGCGACGAGCAAGATGTCGTTGTAGTTGTCGCCGTTGAGGTTGCCGGCGCCGGCGACCACCGTCGCCAGCCGGTCGTTGATCGCCAGGCCCTGAAAGGCGGCATCACCGGCGAAGCCGCCGAGGTCGACGTCGGCGCCAAGGCCAGCGGTGCCGAAGATCAGGTAGGCGGCGCCGGCGTTACTGCCGGCATTGGCGTTGCCGGGTGCGCCGACCAGGAAGTCGCCGGTGCCGTCATTGTCCACGTCGCCGACGAAGGCGACCGAGGTGCCGGCCTGGTCGCCGTCCATCTCGCCGGAGATCTCGAATCCGGCGGCGCCGAGCGAGCCGAGCGCGATGCTGCTGGCCAGGCTGGCGTCGCCGAACACGACGTAAACCTTGCCGCGGTCGTTGCCGGCGCCATCGGCGTAGAGCGCGCCGATCAGGATATCGCCGATGCCGTCGCCGTTGATGTCGTTGCCGATGGCGACGTCGAAACCGGCGGAGTCGTAATTCGCGGCGCCGCTGAAGACGACGCCGGCGCTGCCCAGGCTGGCCAGTTCGATTTCGCTATCGAAGGCGCTGTTGCCGCCGAAGATGACGTAGGCGGCGCCATTGTCATTGTCGCCGGCGACCCGGGCGCCAAGGATCAGGTCGGTGATGCCGTCGCCATTGACGTCGGTGCCGCCGCTGGCGGCGTTGCCCATCTCGTCGCCAGCGGCAGCGCCGGCAATGCGCTGAGCGACACCGTCGATGCCGTCGGCGAGATTTATCGTTATCGCCATGTTGCCCACTTACCCAACAGACTCACCGTCATTATGGGCGAGCCGCGCCAGGGGAGGTCAAACCCTCTAGCCGAAAACGAAGTCGGCGGCGGTGAGCTGGTTGGCGGCGATGCCGGTGACGGTGATGGTCAGATCGTCGCCGGCAACGCTGATCAGCGCGTTGTCACCATTGTCGGTGATGGTGAGGTCGGCGAAGACGAAGCCTTGGATCAGGATGGTGTCGGTGCCGTCGGCGAAGTCGGTGATGGTGTTGGCGCCCTGGCCGGCGCCGAAGGTGAAGGTGTCGGCGCCGCTGCCGCCGGTGAGCGTGTCGTTTGCCGGCCCGCCGATCAGCGTGTCGTTGCCGGCGCCGCCGACAAGTGTGTCGAAACCCTGCATCCCGAGCAGCAGGTCGTCGCCGTCACCGCCATCCAGGCTGTCGCGTCCGCCCTGGCCGCGCACGGTGTCGTTGCCAATCCCGCCCATCACGGTGTCGAACCCGGAATTGCCGTTCAGGGTGTCGCTGCCGTCGCCGCCGTCGACGACGTCGTCGTTGCCACCGGCGAAGGCGACGTCGCCGCCGGCCTCGCCCATGATAGTGTCGTTGCCGATCTGACCTTTGAGCGAGTCGTCGCCGGCGCC
>CAZVLI010000986.1:0-1774 GCA_964627965.1 uncultured Rhodospirillales bacterium | reverse complement strand
TCGGCCCCCTTCACCGCCTCGACGGCGGAACCGGCAAGGCTCGCGCCGGCGTCCTCGGCCGCCTTCTTCGCGGCGTCCGAAAGATCGAAGGCCGTCACCGAATGCTGCGCCTTCACCAGGTTGTTCGCCATCGGCCCACCCATGTTGCCGACGCCGATGAATCCGATCTTCGCCATCCCGTCTCTCCCTAGTTCTCTTTGCGGCGCGGCGGCGGCAGGTCATCGAGATCGCCGTCCGGCGGCACCTTGTCGAAATACGGCGCCACGTCGGCCTCGGTGATCTCGGTCAGGCTGGCCGGCTGCCACTTCGGCGCGTTGTCCTTGTCGATGAGGACGGCGCGCACGCCCTCGTAGAAGTCGTGCCCGGTGATGCAGCCGCAGGCCATGCGGTACTCCATCACCATGCAGTCGTTGAAGCTCATCGCCGCGCCTTCGTGGAACTGGCGGCAGGTGATTTTCATGGCCATCGGCGACATACGCATCAGTGTCTTCAGCGTGTTCAGGCCCCACTCGTCGGTGCGCTCGCCCAGCGCCGCGATGATGGCGTCCATGTCGTCGCCGGCGAAAGCCTCGTCGATCGCCTCGCGATGCTCGTGCAGGATCGAATAGCCTTCCGGCTCGGCCGAGAAGCTCTTGATCGTGGCCTCGATGTCGCCGCCGGCGGACAGCGCGTCGACCAGCGCGTCCATCTGATCCGACGGCACCATCACGTCGCCGCAGCCGGCGTAGAGCACGTCCGCCGCCTTGATCCGCGTGCCGGTCAACGCCAGGTAGAGCCCCAGCCGGCCCGGCATGCGCGGCATGAAGTAGCCGCCGCCGACATCCGGGAACAGGCCGATGGCGGTCTCTGGCATGGCGAAGTTAATGCGCTCGCTGACCACCCGCCAGGTGCCGTGCACCGCCAGGCCGACGCCGCCGCCCATCACGATACCGTCCATCAGCGCGATGTACGGCTTGGGGTAGTGGAACAGCTTGGCGTTCAGCCGGTACTCGTTCTTGAAGAACTGGTAGGGATACCAGTTCCCGGCCTGGCCCTCCTCGCACACCCGGCGGATGTCACCGCCGGCGCACAGCGCACGGCCGCCGGCGCCGCGCACGATGACCATCTCGACCGACGCGTCGTCCATCGCCCCGTCGAGCTCGTCCTCCATGTCGAGGCACATTTCCAGCGACAGCGCGTTCAGCGCCTTCGGCCGGTTCAACGTGATCAGCAGCGCCTTGCCGCGCCGCTCGAACAGGATGTCGTCCCCGGCGCGGCTCATGATTTCAACAGGTCGCGGGCAATGATGAGGCGCATGATCTCGTTGGTTCCTTCCAGTATCTGGTGCACCCGCACGTCGCGCAGGTAGCGCTCGATCGGGTAATCCATGAGGTAGCCGTAGCCGCCGTGCAGCTGCAGCGCCTCGTTGACGATCTTGAAGCCGGCGTCGGTGGCGAAACGCTTGGCCATCGCGGCGGCGACGGTCGCGTCGGCCGCCTTGGCATCGACCTTGGCGGCGGCGTTGCGCACCATCAGGCGCGCTGCCTCCAACTCCGTCGCCATGTCGGCCAGCCGGAACTGCAGCGCCTGGAACTCGGCCAGCGTCCGCCCGAACTGCTTGCGCACGCCCATATGCTCGCGCGCCGCGTCCAGGCTGGCGCGCGCCGCGCCGAGCGAACACGAGGCGATGTTGAGTCGGCCGCCGTCGAGGCCCTGCATGGCGATCTTGAAGCCGTCGCCCTCCGCGCCGACGCGATTGGCGACCGGCACGCGGCAATCCTCGAAGATCACGGCG
>CAZVLI010000985.1:0-1774 GCA_964627965.1 uncultured Rhodospirillales bacterium | reverse complement strand
GTGTTGTTGACCAGCGTGACCACCCGGCCGCAGCCGTACTTCTTGGCCAGCAGCGAGGTCAGGATGTTGGTCTCGTCGTCGTTGGTCACGGCGACGACCGTCTCGGTGTCGCGCACGTTGGCCTCGACCAGGATCTCGCCGTCCAGCGCGTCGCCGTTGATCACCACGGTGCGCTCCAGGTGCTCGGCCGCGAATTCTGCCCGCGCCTTGTCGAGCTCGATCAACTTGGTCCGTACCCCGGCGCCGGACTCTTCCAGCTGCTGCGCCACGCCGAGGCCGATATGGCCGCCGCCGATGATGATGATCCGCCGCGCCTCGCGCTCCTCGTGCCCGAACAGCGACAGCGCCCTGGTGACGTGCCCCGCCTCGGCGACGAAGTAGAGGTCGTCGCCTTCCAGCATCTGGTCGTCGCCCGACGGCACGATCATCCGGTCTCCGCGCACGATGGCGACGACGACGATGTTGAGGTCGGGGAACAGCTCCGTGAGCTGTCGCAGCGGCGTGTTCAGGATCGGACAGTCGTCGTCCAGGCTAACCCCGACCACCCGCACCTTTTCGTCGGCGAAGGGAATGGTGTCGAAGGCGCCCGGCACGTGCAGACGCCGGTCGACCGCGCGCGCCACTTCGATCTCCGGCGAGATGATGACGTCGATCGGCATGTGGTCGCGACTGAACAGATCGCGCCAGATCGGCCGCAGGTAGGTCTGCTCGCGCACGCGGGCGATCTTCGTCGGAACGTTGAACAGCGAGTGCGCGACCTGACAGGCGACCATGTTCACCTCGTCGGCGTAGGTCACCGCGATGATCATGTCGGCGTCGGGCGCGCCGGCGCGCTCCAGCATGTCGGGATGCGAGGCGAACCCTTGCATGCCCTGCACGTCCAGCGTGTCGTTGACGCGCTGCACCAGCATCGGGTCCTGCTCGATGACCGTGACGTCGTTATGCTCGCCGGCGAGATGCCGGGCGATGGCATAGCCGACCTGGCCGGCGCCGCAGACGATGACCTTCATGACCGCGCGTCCCCTTCCCCGCCGGCCCGGTTCAGTTGCCGCCCGCGAACCGGGTGTTGAGCCCGAGCGACTTCAGCTTGCGATGCAGGGCGGAACGCTCCATGCCGACGAACTCCGCGGTGCGCGAGATGTTGCCGCCGAAGCGGTTGATCTGCGCCGCCAGGTACTCGCGCTCGAAGACTTCGCGGGCTTCGCGCAGCGGCAGCGTCATCACCTGGCCGGCGGCATCGCCCTGCAACGCAGGCGGAGTCGCCATGGTGATCTCCGGTGGCAGCATGTCGGTGCCGATCGCCTCGCCGGCATCGCCCGGCGCCATGATCAGCAAGCGCTCGACGATGTTGCGGAGCTGGCGCACGTTCCCCGGCCAGTCGTAACCCTGCAGGATCGCCAGCGCGCCGTCGCCGATCTGCCGCGCCGGCAGGCCTAGCATCTGCGACGAGCGGGCCATGAAATGCTCGACCAGGGGTGGAATGTCCTCGCGCCGCTCGCGCAGCGGCGGGATGCGGATCGGGACCACCGACAGCCTGTGGAACAGATCCTCGCGGAACCGGCCGCCGTCGATCTCGGCGCGCAGGTCGCGGCTCGATGCGCTGACCACGCGGACGTCGACCTGCACGTCGGTGCCGCCGCCGACCCGCTGGAAGGTCTGGTCGACCAGGACGCGCAGGATCTTACCCTGTGTCTCGTAGGGCATGTCGGCGACCTCGTCGAGCAACAGAGTGCCGCCATGCGCCTGCTCGAACACGCCGATGCGCCGGCCGCCC
>CAZVLI010000984.1:0-1774 GCA_964627965.1 uncultured Rhodospirillales bacterium | reverse complement strand
CGATGCTGCAGGACCTCGCCGACAAGGGCGTGCTCGTCACATGACCGCGCCCGGCCCGCCACTGGCGCTGCTGGCGGAGCTGACGCATCGCTGCCCGCTGCAGTGCCCCTATTGCTCGAACCCGGTCGAACTCACCCGCGCCAAGGAGGAGCTGACGACCGACGAGTGGCGCGACGTGCTCGACCAGGCGGCGAAGCTGGGTGTGCTGCAAGTGCACTTCTCCGGCGGCGAACCGACCGCGCGGCCCGACATCGTCGAGCTGGTGGCGCACGCGGAGAAGGCCGGGCTCTACAGCAACCTGATCACGTCAGGCGTGCTGCTGACCGACAAGCTGACGGCGGCACTGGCCGACGCCGGGCTGGCGCACGTGCAGCTCTCCATCCAGGGCGCCGACGCCGCCACGGCCGATCGGATCGGCGGCCACCGCGACGGGCATGCCAAGAAGATGGAAGCCGCGGCGAGGTTGCGCGCCGCCGACCTGCCGCTGACGCTGAACGCCGTCGTGCACCGCCAGAACCTGGAACAGCTCGGCGACCTGATCGACCTCGCGGTCGAGCTCGGCGCCGGTCGGCTGGAGGTCGCGCATGTCCAGTATTACGGCTGGGGCCTGCGCAACCGCGCCGCGCTGATGCCGACCCTGGCGCAGATCGACGCCGCGACCGCCACCGTCGAGGCCGCACGGGAACGGTTGAAGGGCCGCCTCGTCATCGACTACGTGATCCCCGACTACTACGCCCAGCGCCCCAAGGCGTGCATGAACGGCTGGGGACGGCAGTTCCTCAACGTCAGCCCGAACGGCCGCGTCCTGCCGTGCCACGCGGCGGAGAGCATCACCGGTCTCGCCTTCGACAGCGTGCGCGAGCACGACCTGGCCTGGATCTGGCAGAACTCGGCGGCCTTCGAGCGCTATCGCGGCACCGACTGGATGCCGGAAGTCTGCCGGACCTGCGACCGCGCCGAGATCGACTGGGGCGGTTGCCGCTGCCAGGCCTTCGCGCTGGCGGGCGATGCCGGCGCGACCGATCCGGCGTGCGCCAAGTCGCCGGACCACGAGCGCATCTTCGCCCTGGCCGCCGCCGAGGCCGCGGGCCCGGCGCCGGACTTCCTCTATCGCAACTTCGCCAACGCGGACGCTACCGCCTAGCCGTCGATCAACATCGACGGCGTAATCCGCCGCAGCAGCCGCGGCATCTTCGGCGCCACGTAGCTCAGGCCTTCGCCGGCCGCGATCTCGCGAATCTTGCCCTCTTCGTGCAGCGCCTTCAGCGCCTGATTGACCTCTTCGATCAGCGTCGGCGAGGAGGCCAGCACGGCATAGCCGAAGTTCAACCCGATCGGATGCCGGTAGCCGCCGACCCGGACCTTCGCGTCCGGATGGCGCTTGTTGTAGCGCTCCGCCTTGTGCAGCTCGATCAGCGCCGCCTCGAACTCGCCGCCGGCGACGCGCGGCAGGATGTCGCTGTTCGGCTCGATGGTGCTGACGTTGTCCGCCAGGAAACCATGCTTGTAGGCATAGAGAATCGCCGCCGCCAGCGTCGTCACCTCCGCGGCGACCGGGCGATCCTTGAGATCCTCGAGGCGCTCAACGTCGGCCGCGCCGGGCGCGAGCACCACGGCAAGCTCGCCGCGGATGTAGGGCTCGGTGACGGCGATCTGGCGCAGCTTCACCCGCCGCTTCCGATCCGCCTTGGTCATCCCGTCATAGTCCGGCAGCTTGTATTCCGCCACGTCCGGTTTGGTCAGCGCGCCGGCGATCATGGCGAAACCGCTCAGC
>CAZVLI010000983.1:0-1776 GCA_964627965.1 uncultured Rhodospirillales bacterium | reverse complement strand
GTGCGGCGGTGGGCCTTTGGTACGTGACGACTATCTGGGGCTGTCGTGGCTGGAACCGGAACGCAAGGCCGAACCCGTCAAACGGGACGGCAATGGCAATCCGATCCTGCCGCCGACCCCGACGAAGCAATAGAAGGGACCCGAGATGACCCAGGCTGAACTCGACGGCATCGTCGCCCTGCTGACCAAGCGTCCGGCGCCGGAGAACCCGACGGTGGAGGAACTGCGCACCGGCTTCGAGATGCTGGGCAACTACCTCCCGATGGAAGCCGACGCCACGGTGGAGCCGCTCACGGTCGCCGAGCGGCCGGCGGAGTGGGTGCGCGCGCCGGACGCCGATGCGGGACGCGCGGTGCTCTACGTGCACGGCGGCGGCTACGTTATCGGCTCGCTGAACACGCACCGTCGGCTGGCCTATGACATCTCCAAGGCGTCCGGCTGCTCGGTGCTGCTGCTGGACTATCGGCTGGCGCCGGAACACCCCTTCCCGGCCGCGGTCGACGACGCGGCGGCGGGTTATTCGTGGCTGCTCGACCAGGGCTTCCAGCCCGGCCAGGTGGCGGTCGCGGGCGACTCGGCCGGCGGCGGGCTCACGGTGGCGACGCTGCTGGGCGCGCGCGACAAGGGCCTGCCGATGCCGTCCTGCGGCTGGTGCATCTCGCCGTGGACCGACATGGAGGGCACCGGCGAGAGCATGACCTCGAAGGCCGACGAGGACCCGATGGTGAAGTTCGACGGGCTGACCAAGCTTGCCGGCCTGTACCTGAACGGCGCCGACCCGAAGAGCCCGCTGGCGGCGCCGCTCTACGCCGACCTCAAGGGCCTGCCGCCGCTTATGATCCAGGTCGGCACGGCGGAGGTGCTGCTCGACGACGCGCGCCGGCTGAAGGCCAAGGCCGAAGCCGCCGGTGTCGAGGTGACCTACGAGGAGGCGGACCGGATGATCCACGTCTGGCACCTGTTCGCCCCGATGCTGAGCGAGGGCCGCGAGGCGATCGCACGCGGCGGTGCCTTCCTGAAGTCGAAGCTGGCGTAGGTCCTCATCGTCACCCCGGGCAAAGACCCGGGGGCCATGTCGACCCCGCGCACGGCATGGACATGGCCCCCGGCTCAGGGCCGGGGTGACGGTATGTGCGTGCGGGGAAAATGGGGCGAGTGACCGGTTTCGAACCGGCGACCTCCTGAGTCACAGTCAGGCGCTCTAACCAGCTGAGCTACACCCGCCATAGGTGAGGCGGAGTGGATACCGCCCGCGCCCCGGCCCGTCAAGCGAAGCGTCAGCCGCGCCCGAAATGTGTGCCCAGGCGCTCCAGCGCGCCGTCGAGCACGTCATCGCGCTTGCAGAAGCAGAAGCGCACGAGATGGTCGACGCCGGCGGTGGCGAACAGCGCGCTGCCGGGCACCAGCGTCACGCCGGCCTCGACGGTCAGGTGCTTGCAGAAATCGACGTCGGAGCCGTTGAAGCCGAACGGGCGGATGTCGGCGCTGAGGAAGTAGGTCGAGGCACAGGGCAGCACCTCGAAGCCGAGGCCATTCAGCCCGTCGGCCAGGCGGTCGCGCTTGGCCTGGAGCTGGCCGGCGAGGCTGGTGTACCACGCCTCCTCGTTGTCCAGGCCGTGGGCCACCGCGCGCTGCAGGTTCGGCGGCGTGGTGAAGACCAGGAACTGATGTGCCTTGGAGATCACGCTCAGCAGGTTCGGCGCCGCGGTGACGAAGCCGACCTTCCAGCTGGTCATGGAGAAGCCGCGTCTCATGGGGAAGATCGTCGGACGCTTC
>CAZVLI010000982.1:0-1780 GCA_964627965.1 uncultured Rhodospirillales bacterium | reverse complement strand
CCAAGGTCAAGCCGGGGCGCATCCTGTTCGAGATCGAGGGCGTGCCCGAGGATGTGGCGCGGCGGGCGATCGAACTGGGCGCGGCGAAGCTGCCGATCCCGACGAAGTTCGTCCAGCGGTTGATGTGAGGCGGCGATGAAGGCCGAAGAATTGAAGGGCAAGACGCCCGATCAGCTGAACGACCAGCTGCTGGAGTTGCGCAAGGAGCAGTTCAACCTGCGCTTCCAGAAAGCCAGCGGACAGCTTGAGAACACCGCGCGCGTGCGCCAGGTCCGTCGGGACATCGCGCGTATCAAGACCGTGCTGCAGCAGCAGCCGGCGAGCTAGGTACGAGGACGTAGACGCATGCCCAAGCGCGTGATGCAGGGTGTCGTGGTGAGCGACAAGAGCGACCAGACCGTGGTCGTGCGGGTCGAACGCCTGGTGAAGCATCCGATCTACAAGAAGTTCATCCGCAGGTCGAAGCGGTTCCACGCGCACGACGCGGAGAACAAGCACAAGATCGGCGACATCGTCCGGATCCAGGAGTGCCGGCCACTGTCGAAGCTGAAGCGCTGGGAAGTGCTGGGCGACGACGCGGCGGCGTCGGCGTAGCGCGGGACGGGAGCAGGTAGATGATTCAGGCCGAGACCGAGCTCGAGGTTGCCGACAATTCCGGCGCGCGGCGGGTGCAGTGCATCAAGGTCCTGGGCGGCTCGAAGCGCAAGTATGCCCGTGTCGGCGACACCATCGTGGTGTCGGTGAAAGAGGCGATCCCGCGCGGTCGCGTGAAGAAGGGTGACGTGCACAATGCCGTCATCGTGCGCACCGCGAAGGACATTCGCCGCACCGACGGTACGGCGATCCGCTTCGACCGCAATGCGGCGGTGCTGATCAACAAGACGGGCGAGCCGATCGGCACGCGCATCTTCGGCCCGGTGACTCGCGAGCTGCGCTCGAAGAACCACATGAAGATCGTTTCGCTGGCGCCCGAGGTGCTGTGATGGCGGATAAGTTCAAATTGAAGAAGGGCGACGAGGTCGTCGTCCTGGCCGGCAAGGATCGGGGCAAGAAGGGCCGCATCGTGCAGATGCTGCGGGCCGACAATCGCGCCCTGGTCGAGGGCCTCAACATGGTCAGCCGGCACACCAAGCCGTCGCAGACCGAGGCCGGCGGCATTGTGCAGAAAGAGGCGCCGATCCACTTGTCGAACTTGGCGATCGCCGATCCCAAGGACGGCAGCGCCAGCCGGGTCGGCTACAAGTTCCTCGACGACGGCCGCAAGGTGCGCTACGCCAAGAAATCCGGGGAGGTGATCGATGTCTGACGGCGCCAACCAGCCGCGACTGAAGCAGCTCTATGACAGCGAAATTCGCGACAAGATGATGTCCGAATTCAGCTACGCCAACGTCATGCAGGTGCCGAAGCTGGACAAGAT
This sequence comes from uncultured Rhodospirillales bacterium, assembly GCA_964627965.1. Classification (GTDB taxonomy): domain Bacteria; phylum Pseudomonadota; class Alphaproteobacteria; genus JAVKFY01. The sequence continues at coordinate 363 of CAZVLI010000982.1, read as the reverse complement.
CGTCATCAACATGGGCGTCGGCGAGGCCTCGCAGGACCGCAAGAAGGTCGAGGCCGCGACCAACGAAATGACCCGCCTGTCGGGCCAGAAGCCGATCATCACGCGGGCGAAGAAGTCGATCGCCGGCTTCAAGCTGCGTGACGGGATGACCGTCGGCTGCAAGGTGACGCTGCGGCGCCAGCGGATGTACGAGTTCCTCGACCGGCTGGTGTTCATCGCCCTGCCGCGCGTGCGGGACTTCCGTGGCCTGTCGGTGACTAGCTTCGATGGCCGCGGCAACTTCGCGATGGGCTTGCGGGAGCAGATCGTGTTCCCGGAGATCGACTACGACCAGGTCGACGAGATCCGCGGCATGGATATCGT
>CAZVLI010000981.1:0-1780 GCA_964627965.1 uncultured Rhodospirillales bacterium | reverse complement strand
CGAACGCCGAAAGTAGAACGGCCCGCCCCCTGGTAAGGGGACGGGCCGTCGCTACGGTGAAGCGCGTAGGGAGACGACGCCTCAGCAGCCCGCCGCCTTGCGCAGCTGCGCCGCCGGGCGGAACTTCAGGACCTTGGAGGCCTTGATCTTGATCTGCTCGCCGGTCTGCGGGTTGCGACCCTTGCGAGCGGCGCGCTTCTGCACCGAGAAGGTGCCGAAGTTGCCGATCGTGTACTTGCCTTCCTTCTTCGAGCCCTTGAGACCCGACTCGATCTCGCCGAACACGAGCTCGACGACCCGCTTGGCCTCGGCCTTACTCAGTTTGCCCTTCTGGGCGACGTTCTCGATGAAAGCAGCTTTGCTCATGCTCAGCCCCTGAGACAGTAGTGGACACAACATATTGTAACAGTGGGCCGCTTCGGCACAAAACTTCGAATCGCGCGGAATCCCAGTCAGGGCTTGGGTTTGCGCGGATGGCGGCTCGCAACCCCTTGATATGGTTGGGTTTGCGGGCATCGGCTCGCTCGCGCGCTCTTGATTGGCGGTCGACGCCTGTGACAGCAACGATTTCTTGATCCTGACAGTGCAGCGTAGAATCGGGTGCAAGCCGCGCTCACGGGTCAACGGGCCAGCGGGTGACGGGCCAGGATGTCGAGACCGAGCATGTTGAACCACCTCCGGCGCTGTGCCGCCGTGTTGATGCTGGCGCTACTGGCGCTGCCGGTGGCCGCCGCCACCGATGGCGACGGCGTTGCCGTGGTCATCGGCAACCAGCACTACAGCGGAGACGTGCCGGCGGCGGTGCAGGCGGCACGCGACGCGGCCGAGATGCGCGACTACCTGGTCCGGGTGCGCGGTTTCGCCGCGGCCAACGTCATCGATTTGAACGACGCCAGTCGCGGCCAGATCGCCGGGTTGTTCCTGCCGGGCGGTCCGGTGGAGCGACTGGTGCGGCCGGGCGACGGTGACGTCGTGGTCTACTTCGCCGGCCACGGCGTGCCGGCCGACGACGGTCGCGCGGCGCTGCTCGGTGTCGACGGCGCGGCCTATCCGCTCGACACGCTGGTTCATCGGCTGGCAGCGATGCCGGCTCGACGCGTCACCATCATTCTGGAAGCCGGGTTCAGCGGCGTCAGCCATGCCGGTCCGGTCCGCGAGCCGGCCAGCCCCACGGCGTTGCCGTACGGCCTGCCGGCGCACATCACGATCCTGGCGGCCGCGGACGCGGGCCAGGTCGCCGGCTGGAGCGGGAAGCAGGGCGGCGGCCTGTTCACGACGGCGGTGTTGGCGGCGCTCTCCGGCGACGCGGACGCCGAAGGCGACAAGGACGGCCGCACGACGCTCGCCGAGGTCGAGGCCTACCTGAGCGACAGCCTGCCGGCGACCGCGATGCGTCTGACCGGGCGACAGCAGCACGCGGTGCTGCGCGGCGACGGCGAATGGGTGCTGAGCGGCGGCAAGTCGCCGGCGCTGGTGCCGGATAGCGGCGAGGCACGGGTGCTGACCAATGCGTCGCTGCGCGACTCGCCGACAGCACGGTCGGACCGGCTGGAGGTCCTGGCGCCAGGCGCTTACCTGCAACTGCTCGAACGCGGACGCGACCGCAACTGGCTGAAGGTGCGCTGGCGCGACGTGGAGGGCTACATCTTCGCGCCGCTGGTCGCACGGACCGGTGAACCGGTGCCGCGTCCGCCGGTGCCCGGTCAGGCGCCGCGCACTGCGGCGACGACGCCGGCGCCCGCGCCGACTGCGGCGCCGGTCGTCGAGGAACGTCGACCCG
>CAZVLI010000980.1:0-1781 GCA_964627965.1 uncultured Rhodospirillales bacterium | reverse complement strand
TGGAAGGCGCGCTGAAGCTGAAGGAGATCAGCTACATCCACGCCGAGGGCTATGCCGCCGGCGAGATGAAGCACGGGCCGATCGCGCTGATCGACGAACTTGTGCCGGTCGTGGTGGTGGCGCCGCCGGACGAGCTGTTCGACAAGACCGCGTCGAACATCCAGGAGGTCGCGGCGCGCGGCGGCAAGGTGGTGTTGGTCTCCGACCGCGAAGGTATCGCGCGTGCCGGCGACCAGGCGATGTGCTTCGAGGTGCCGGATGTCGACCCGTTCGTCGCGCCGATCCTCTACACCATCCCGATGCAGCTACTGGCCTATCACGTCGCCGTGCTGAAGGGCACGGACGTCGACCAGCCGCGTAACCTGGCCAAGTCGGTGACGGTGGAGTAGTCGTCTAGTGCCGTCGCCCCGGCCTTGAGCCGGGGTCCATGTCGAGGTCACGCGCTGCCGGTCAACACCGGAGGCGGCGACGCGACGTGGACACGCCGGGGCATGACGAGGCATTGATGGCTTCATGCCCCGGTCGGTCGTTCCAACCGATAGATGAGCTGCGTCCAAGCAGGCCCCGGAGACTCGCCGGTCTTGACGTAGCCGGCCGCCGCCAACATCGCCTGGCTGTCGGCGTTCGGCTCGTCGGTCATCGCGGCCAGGCGCGGCAGATCCAGCGTGTCGAAGGCATAGGCGTGAAGCGCCGCCAGCGCCTCGGCGGCGAAACCCTGCCCCCAATGCTGCGGCCATAAGGCGACGGTCGGCTCGACCTCGCCGGCCAGGTCCGGCGCGTGCGCCACCACCGCCTCCGAGACCGGCAACAGCGCCACCATGCCGACCATCTCGTCGGCCCGCTCCACGATCCACCAGCCGAGGCCGCGCGCCGCATGCGCCGTGGCCGACTCGTAGAGCACGCCAACCTGCTCGCGCGAGAACACCTCGCCGTCGCACAGATAGCGGCGGACCGCCGGGTCGATGAGCAGCAGGTGTACGTCGTCGACGTCGGCTTCGGCAGCGGCGCGCAGGCGCAGGCGGGCTCCGAACAGATCGGGGATCACAGTTCGCTCCAAATCAAACCATCAACGCAGCAGACGATGCGAAGGTCGACCGCAACTTCACCGGAGATCAACCATGCTGACCTGCTTCATCCGCTACCACATCGACCCGACCAAGAAGGCGCAGTTCGAGCAATACGCACGCAACTGGGGCCAGGCGATCCCGCGTTGCGGCGCCGACCTGGTCGGCTACTTCGCGCCGCACGAGGGCTCGTCCACCCTTGCCTACGGCGTCTACCACATCGAGAGCCTGGCCGCCTACGAGGCCTATCGCGCGCGGCTGGCCACCGACCCGCTGGGCAAGGAGAACTACGCCTTCGCCCAGGCCGAGAAGTTCCTGCTGCGCGAGGACCGGACGTTCCTGACGCTGGCCTCGGCGCCGCACGCCGATCCGCGGACATGACAATTCGTCATGTGAGGCACGACAAATCCTCAATGGCGCCGGCCGGTAACTTCGCCTAAATGCAGGCGAACCGCTGGAGACCATTGCCATGACCGAAACCGCCAATCCCCGCCGCCGCGTCGTCGAGTGGGTCGAGCCCGGGGCCAAGGCAGCCGACGGACTGGCCATGGGCGGGCTCGCCTACCTGCAGGCGATGGCGCGTGGCGAGGTCGAGGGCGCGGCCATCGGCAAGCTGATGGGTTTCACCGTGAAATCGGTCGAGGAAGGCCGTGTCGTCTTCGCGGTGGAACCGGCGGAGTATCACTGCAACCCGCTGGGCGCGGTGCATGGCGGTCT
>CAZVLI010000979.1:0-1791 GCA_964627965.1 uncultured Rhodospirillales bacterium | reverse complement strand
GCCGGGAACGGCCCCGCCAACTACCCTGCATTGCGCGGCCAGCACGCCGACTACGACACCTGGGCGCAGCTCGGCTGCCGCGGCTGGTCGTTCGACGACGTGCTGCCCTACTTCAAGAAGTCGGAGAACAACGAGCGCGGCGCCACCGACCTGCACGGCACCGGCGGCGAGCTCAACGTCGCCGACATGATCGAGCGACACCCGATCCTGGACGCCTTCGTCGATGCCGGCGAGCAGGCCGGCTACGCGCGCAACCCGGACTACAACGGCGCGACGCAGGATGGCTTCGGCTACTACCAGGTGACACAGAAGAACGGCCGGCGCGTCTCCACCGCCACGTCCTTCCTGAACGCCGACGTGCGCAGCCGCCCGAACCTGACCATCGCCACCGAAGCCCTGTGCCGCCAGGTGCTGCTGGACGGCACCAAGGCCGTCGGCGTCGCCTACGATCAGCGTGGCCAGCGCGTCGAGGCCAGGGCCGGCCGCGAGGTCATCGTCTGCGCCGGCGCGATCCAGTCGCCGCAGGTGCTGGAACTCTCCGGCATCGGCGACCCGGAGCGGCTGAAGCCGCTCGGCATCGAGGTGAAGCACGCCCTGCCCGCCGTCGGCGAGAACCTGCGCGACCACTTCAACGTGCGCCTGAACTGGCGCGTGAAGGTGCGCGACACGCTGAACGAACACACCCGCGGCCTGCGCATGGCCTGGGAAGTGATGAAGTACGCCACCACGCGGACCGGCATCCTGACCTACACCGCTGGCATCGCGCACGGCTTCATCCGCACCCGGCCGGAGCTGGTCGGCCCGGACATCCAGTACCACTTCGCGCACGCCTCCTACGGCGACGCCCAGCGCCGTGCCGAGCTGGACACCGAGCCGGGCATGACCATCGGCTCCTGCCAGCTCCGTCCCGACAGTCTCGGCTCGGTGCACGTGAAGTCGGCCGAGCCCGGCGCCGCGCCGGCGATCCAGCCGCGCTTCCTGACCGACGAGGGCGACCGCCGCACGGTCGTCGCCGGCATGCGCGTGGCGCGCGACGTGATGTCCCAGCCGGCGATGGCGCCCTATCTCGACCACGAAATGAACCCGGGCGAGAAGCTGCAAACGGACGACGAACTGCTCGACTACGCCCGGCGCACCGGCCAGACCGTCTATCACCCGATCGGCACCTGTCGCATGGGCGAGAACGACGGCTGCGTCGTCGACTCCTCGCTGAAGGTGCGCGGTATCGACGGCTTGCGCGTCGTCGACGCCTCGATCATGCCGACCCTGGTCAGCGGCAACACCAACGCCCCGGTCATCATGATCGCCGAGAAGGCCGCCGACATGGTGCTGACCGCCAACGCCTGACCCGCCACCGAGATGCCCGGATTTGATCCACGGATCCACGGATGTCCGGCAAGGTTTTAGGGCGCTCGCTCCATTCTGGCGGCCGCTCAGGCAGTTGCGGCGTATCAGGTGGCACCGAACGAAGCAGTCGTGACCGGTTGGTCCAGTTGCTGGACGTGGATACCCCGGACAAGCCGGGGCATGACGATTTTGGTTGGACACTAGCAAGTACCGTCATGGCCCGGCTTGTCCGGGCCATCCACGTCCTCAAGCTAGCAAAGACGTTGGACAGTGGGTTCAGGCCGGAAGGGGCTTGACGCGGCAGCAGAGAGCTTGACCTGGCCATCTAGGCCCGGAGTGGCCCACGGCTTGCGCCTCGGCTAGGCTGCTTGGCGGTTATGTAGAGGCGGCGAAGAATGGCGAACGGCGATCTGGTGTTGGTGACCGGGGCGAGCGGGTTCCTGG
>CAZVLI010000978.1:0-1794 GCA_964627965.1 uncultured Rhodospirillales bacterium | reverse complement strand
TGACCTCGGCGATGCCGTGCGCGCGCTCCGCCTTGGCCAGCCACTCGGCGTGCGCCGGGGTATCCGGCTCCGGCTCCTCGCGCTCCAGGTAGTATTCCTCGCGGTAGATGAACATCACCACGTCGGCGTCCTGCTCGATCGAGCCAGATTCGCGCAGGTCAGAGAGTTGCGGGCGCTTGTCCGGGCGCTGCTCGACCTGGCGCGAGAGCTGCGACAGGGCCAGCACCGGCACGTCCAGTTCCTTGGCCAGGGCCTTCAGGCCGCGCGTGATCTCGGAAATCTCCTGCACGCGGTTCTCCGGGCCGGATGACGCGCCGCGCAGGAGTTGCAGGTAGTCAACTACCACCAGGGCCAAGCCGTGCGTGCGCATCAGGCGCCGCGCGCGCGTGCGCAGACCGGCGATCGACAGCGCCGGCGTGTCGTCGATGAAGAGCGGCAGTTCCTGCATCCGCCGGCTGGCTTCCGACAGACGGTGCCAGTCCTCGCTGCTGATCATGCCCTTGCGGATGCGGTCGGAGGAGATCCGCGCCTGTTCGGAAAGAATGCGGCCGGCGAGCTGCTCGGCCGACATCTCCAGGCTGAACAGCGCCACCACGCCGCCGTCGACCACCTCGTCGCCCTCCTTGCGGTAGGCGTTGGCGATGTTGAAGGCGACGTTGGCGGCCAGCGAGCTCTTGCCCATCGCCGGCCGCGCCGCCAGGACCAGGAGGTCGGAAGGATGCAGGCCGCCTAGCATGCGGTCCAGGTCGGCGAGCCCGGTGGCCTGTCCGACGAGCTGGCCGTCACGCTTGTAGGCGGCGTCGGCCTGCTCAATGGCGCCGGCCAGCGCCTCCGCGAAGCCGATCAGGCCGCGTTCCCGGCTGCCGGTCTCGGCCAGCGTGAACAGGTCCTGCTCGGCCGACTCGATCTGCTTCAGGGCGTCGTCGTCGAGGTCGGCCAGGCAGGCCCGGTCGCCCATGTCCTCGCCGATGCGGATCAGTTCCCGCCGCAGCGCGAGGTCGTAGACCACGCGACCGTAGTGCTCGACCGACATCATCGACGTCGCGGACGCCGCAAGGTGCGCCAGGTACTGCGCGCCGCCGATCTGTTCCAGCGCGCCGTCGGCCTCGAAATAGTGCTTCGCGGTGACCGCGTCGGCCACCTGGCCCCGGTCTATCAGGGCCAGCGCGACTTCGTAGATGCGCCCGTGGACCGGTTCGTAGAAATGCGTCGGCTTCAGGAAATCGGTGACGCGCTGGGCCGCGTCGTTGTTCATCAGAATCGCGCCCAGCAGCGCCTGCTCGGCTTCCACGTTGTGCGGTGGCGTGCGTGGCTCGTCCGCGTCGGCGACGCCGAAGCGGCCGGCGAGCGGGGATACGTTACTTTCCAGCGTCATCGCGGCCATGTTTCGCAGAGCCCATGGCTCCGCGCCAAAAAGTGTTTTTGGCAAAGCGGTTATCCACAGCGTGGGGCAGGGCAGACGGCGCCGCAAGCGCGCCGCTTAAGCCTTTACCCACAAGGCTTGATAACCGGGCGAGGCGGCGCGTTGCTGGCGCCGCCCGCGCGAATCACTCCGCCGCGGCGAGCGAGTTGGAGCGGTCGTTCTCGAAGCTGGTGATGTAGTCCCGCGTCATCGGCACCGCCTCCTGGCGCCGGGAGACCTGGATCTGGAACACCACCTGGCCGGAGAAGCGGAAGGCGGTTTCGCTGGCGGCCAGGTACAGCTCCCACATCCGGCAGAACCGGTCGTCGTAGAGGGCCCGGGCGCGCTCCACGTTGCGCAGGAAGCGCTCGCGCCAGTGCCGCAGCGTTTCC
>CAZVLI010000977.1:0-1794 GCA_964627965.1 uncultured Rhodospirillales bacterium | reverse complement strand
CCCCGAGCCAGGCTGCGTCGCCGGCCCCGAACCAGCCCTCTTCGACCAGCACCGGTAGCAGCGGCGTATAGGCGAACCGCGCCAGCCCGATCCCGACCAGACTGGCCGCCAACCCTGCGGCGACGGCTGGCCAGGGGGAGCTGCGGGACTGTCGGTGTCGGGAACCCATGTTGCCAACATGGGCGTGCGTATCCGACAGGAAAAACGGTTAGTTTCGATCCAAGTTATCTGAAAAACAGATTACTCGGCGGCCGCGCGGGTCGTCGGCCTCACGGTGTCGAGGAAGGCGGTCATGGCGCTGGAGACGTAGCCGTCGCGGCGGCGGACGAACTCGGTGCCGACCACGGCCTCGGCCGGCGGCAGCGTGTGAACGGCGACGCGGCCGTCGCGGCTCTCGGTTTCGGCGATGCCTTCGGGCAGCAGGGTGACGCCGAGCCCGGCGGCGACACAGCCGACGATGGCGTCGAGGGTGCCGAATTCGAGCCGGCGCAGTCCGACGACGCCGCGCCGCGCCAGTACATCCTCCAGGCGCTGTCGGTAGGAGCAGCCGGCGCGTAGCACGACGATGCGGGCGTCGGCTTGCCGTGCCAGCGCGTCGATGCCGTCCAGCCCTGGCGCGGTGAACAGGGCCAGGCGTTCCTCGAACACGGTCTCGGCCACGAGGTCGGGGTGATCGACCGGGCCGCAGACGAAGGCGCCCTCGACCTCGCGCGCCAGCACCCGGTCGATCAGTTCCGCCGTGGTGCCGGTCTCCAGCCCCAGGTCGACGGCCGGGAACGCCTTGGCGAAGTTCGCCAGCAGCGGCGACAGGCGCAGCGCCGCCGTGGTCTCCAACGAGCCCAGGGTCAGCGGCCCGGCGGCCTCGCCGTCGTCCCGGGCCGCCTTGGCGGCATCGGCGATCAGGTGCGCGACCTGGCCGGCATAGGGCAGCAGGCGCCGGCCGGCCGGGGTCAGCTCGACACCCCGGGCGTGGCGCCGGAACAGGGTGACGCCGAGCTCGTCCTCCAGGGCGCGGATGCGGGCGGTGACATTCGACTGCACGGTGTTGAGCTCGGCCGCGGCCCGGCTCATGCCGCCGGTCCGCGCCACCGCCTCGAAGAACCGCAGGTCGCCCGCGTCCATCGCGTTACTCCGGCTTCACTTCCAGCAGCAGCTTGCCGGAAACCTGGCGCGATTCCAGCCGGTCGTACATCGCCGCGCACTGCTCGAAGGGGAAGGTCTGCTCGATGGGCACCTTGATCGAGCCGTCGGCGATGCCGCCGACCACCGCCGCCACGCCGTCGTGCCAGCGCTGCGAGCCGAACTCGCTGTGCCCGAGGTGGAAGCGGGTGAAGGTCAGCGAGCCGCGCACCAGCCGCTCCCACAGATTGTCCTGCGGCTTGCCCTCGGCCTCGCCGATGGAGACGACGTGCCCGAGATTGCGGATGCAGCCGAAGCTGCGGTCGAGGATCGTGGCGCCGGTGGAGTCGAGGATCTTGTCCACGCCGCGCCCGTCGGTGGCGTCCAGCACCGCCTGCACGAAGTCCTCGTCGTTGCGGTTGATGACCCTGGCGGCGCCGTATTCCAGCGCGCGGGCCTCCTTGCCGGTGGTGCCGACCGTGCCGATCACCGTCGCGCCGGCCTTCACCGCGAGCTGCGTGAGGTAGAGGCCGACGCCGCCGCCGATGGCGTGGACCAGCACCGTGTCGCCTGGTTTCGTCTCCGAAACGACGTGCAGCATGCTCCATGCGGTCATCGCCTGGATGTTGAAGGCGGCGTTGAGGATCCAGAGATTCACCAGCTCCTTCTCGATCT
>CAZVLI010000976.1:1116-1795 GCA_964627965.1 uncultured Rhodospirillales bacterium | reverse complement strand
GCCGCCGAAACGACAAACGAGCAACCAACGCGATCCAACCAATACCCGGCCACCAAGCCAAGACCAGCCAAACCGCCGCCCACGATTCCCTTCTCAGATATCATATTGTCAAAGAGCGCCCGCCGGCGAACCGATCGGGGCCGGCCTCAGCGGCGCGGCGGACGGCTATATAGGAGGCTGGCGCAGACCCGTCAACGCCTTTTCGGCCGGTTTCGACGGATTTCTTTCGCGCTGCGGCAACAGACCTGTGGATAAGTTTGTTCGTAATCTCAGGCGCAGGCGCGAGCGGCTTGATTCGACTGCCGAAACCGTTGACAGAGTCGTGACCCTTGGGCACTGTTCCGGGGCCGCCGGACGGGCCTCGCGCGGTGGGCAGCGCGAACGAGGACGGCGGCACCGTGACAGGCGCCATGACCGCCTCGCGCATCCTCGTGCAGGGCGAACACGGCGATAACCACAGGTTAACCACTGTCCCGGCAGGATCGTGCCCGCAGACGAGCGTTAACGTTAACGACCACGCATCTTCCTACAGGTCCGCAACGGACCGACGCGCATCAGAGGGCTGACCCGCCAGCGGGTCCAGGGGACAAGGCTAACGACGTGGACAGGCCGATTTCGTCATCGAGCAGTCATAAACGATTCGATCATCGATCCCTGCTGCTGGGCGCGGCATGCGGCG
>CAZVLI010000976.1:0-1086 GCA_964627965.1 uncultured Rhodospirillales bacterium | reverse complement strand
GCCGGCCCGACCGCCACCGCGACGGCGGGACAGTGGATCGCCCACCTGCAGCACGCCGCCGAGGCACCCGCGGAGACCACGACTGCTGCCAACGCGCCGACGTCGCCGATCAAGCTGGCAGGCCTGGCGCTGCCGGAGTTCAGCGATCCGGTCGACCCGAAGGTGGTCGCGGCCGTGATGGCGCCGCCGCGCATCGAGCGCACCGTGGCGGTCCGGCGCGGCGACACGCTGATGGACCTGATGCTGCGCGCCGGCGCACAGCGCAGCGACGCGCACAACGCCATCCAGGCGCTGTCGAAGCATTACGATCCGCGGCGCCTGCGCCCGGGCCAGGAAATCACCCTAGTGTTCGACGACGCCGGCGCCGACGCCAAGGCCAAGCCGCAGTTGGCCAACGTCGAGCTTGCGCCCGACGTCGACCGCCGCGTCATCGCCAGTCGTGGGTCCGACAACGGGTTCAGCGCCGAGGAGATCGCGCGCGAGCTGGATGCCCGGCCGCAGCGCGCGGCCGGTCGCATCGACGACAGCCTCTATCTCGCCGCGACGCGGGCCCTGGTGCCGGATCGGGTCGTGGTCGAGCTGATCCGTCTCTACAGCTTCGACATCGACTTCCAGCGCGACATCCAGCCCGGCGACGGGTTCGAGCTTTACTACGAGGGCCTGGCCGACGAGAGCGGGCAGATCGTCAAGCAGGGCCCGATCCAGTTCGCGCGGCTCGAGGTCGGCGGCAAGGAACTGCCGCTCTATCGCTTCGAGACCGAGGACGGCGAGGTCGACTACTACAATCCCAAGGGTGAGAGCGTGCGCAAGGCGCTGATGCGGACGCCGATCGACGGCGCGCGCCTGTCGTCGCGCTTCGGCATGCGCAAGCATCCGATCCTGGGCTATTCGAAGAAGCACACCGGCATCGATTTCGCGGCGCCGTCGGGCACGCCGATCATGGCCGCCGGCAACGGCACCATCGACTTCGCCGGCCGCAAGGGCGGCTACGGCAAGTACATCCGGATCCGCCACAACGGCGAGTACAAGACGGCCTACGCGCACATGTCGAAGCTCGCGCGCGGCACGCGCAAGGGCACGCGCCTG
>CAZVLI010000975.1:0-1804 GCA_964627965.1 uncultured Rhodospirillales bacterium | reverse complement strand
GGGCTCGCTCCCCGCCGCGGGCAAATCGAACAACGCGTTCAGTGCCGCCTGCGCCCCGCCCAGCGCCGAGGCGGCGATGTTCAGCCGGCCGCCGTCAAGCCCGGCCATGGCGTAGGCGAAGCCCTTGCCCTCCTCGCCGATCAGGTTCTCCGCCGGCACCTTCATGTTGTCGAAGAACACCTCGTTGGTGTTGTGATTGATCATCGCGTCGATCGGGACAATCGTGCAGCCATTGCCGACGGTTTCGCGCAGGTCGACCAGGAAGACCGAGATGCCGTCGGTGCGCTTCTTCACCTTGTCGGCCGGCGTGGTCCGGGCCAGGAGCAGCATCAGGTCGGACTGCCGTGCGCGGCTGGTCCAGATCTTCTGGCCGTTAACGACGTAGTGGTCGCCCTGGCGCTCGGCGCGGGTCTTGAGCTGGGTGGTGTCGGTGCCGGTGGTCGGCTCGGTGACGCCGAAGGCCTGCAGCCGCAACTCGCCCGAGGCGATGCCCGGCAGGTATTTACGCTTCTGCTCCTCCGAACCGTGCCGCAGCAGCGTGCCCATGATGTACATTTGCGCGTGGCAGGCGGCCGCGTTGCAGCCCTGGGCGTGGATTTCCTCCAGGATCGCCGAGCCGGCGCGGATCGGCAGGCCGGCGCCGCCATAGGTCTCCGGGATCAGGGCGCCGAGATAACCAGCCTCGGTCAGCGCGTTGACGAACTCGTGCGGATATTCGGATTCCGCGTCCTTCTCGCGCCAGTACTCGCCCGGATACTCGGCGCAGATCTTGGCGACGCCGTCGCGGATCTCGCCCCAGTCGCGCCCCAGCGCCATCATCGTGTTGTCGTCGGCGGCGCCCGGCGCCTGTGCCTGCACGGACATTGGAAATCTCCTCTTCGTCTGTCTCTCTTCGTCATGCCAGCGAAGGCTGGCATCCAGGGCCATCTGGCACCGTCATCGCGGGTTGAAGCTCAGTCTGGATTCCTGCCTTCGCAGGAATGACATGTGAGGTCAGTGCCCCTTGAAGTCGGGCTTCCGCTTCTCGTTAAAGGCGAGCACGCCCTCGTGGCGGTCCTTGGTCGGGACCATGCGGTTGTAGGCCTCGATCTCGATGCCGAGCGCGGTGCGGCGGTCGGACGCGATGTTGAGGTCGACCGACTTCTTGATCTGGCGCACCGAGATCGGCGCGTTGTTGCAGATCGTCTGTGCCGTCTCCAGCACCGCCGGCAGCAGCTCGTCGGCCGGGACCACCTTGTTGATGATGCCCCACTCGTAGCCCTCGGCCGCCGTGAACGGCTTGCCGGTCATCAGGATTTCCTTAGCGCGACGCGTACCGGCGGCGCGCGGCATGTTCACCGTGCCGCCGGCGCCCGGCATGATGCCCAGCGTCACCTCGGTCAGCGCGAAGCGCGCGGTGTCGGCGGCGTAGATGAAGTCGCAAGTCAGCGCGATCTCGCAGCCGCCACCGAAGGCCGCGCCGTTCACCGCCGCGATGACGGGAATCGGCGAGTCGGCCAGGTTCCAGGTCGCCTGCTCGAAGATCGCGTGCTGCGCCATCCACTGCTGGTCGGTCATGCCGCGGCGTTCCTTCAGGTCGCCGCCGGCGCAGAAGGCCTTGTCGCCGGTGCCGGTCAGCACCACGCAGCGCGCCTGGCCGGGGTCGAGCAGCAGCGACATCGCCACGTCCAGCAGGTCGAGGCCCATCTGGGTGTTCATCGCGTTGCGCGCATCCGGCCGGTTCAGCCGGACCAGCAGCAGGTGCTCGGCCGGCTGCTCGATGGCCAGGGTCTCGAAGCTGCGCTCGATCAGCGGGGACATGGCG
>CAZVLI010000974.1:0-1807 GCA_964627965.1 uncultured Rhodospirillales bacterium | reverse complement strand
CTGATCGCCTGCAACGGCGGCCCCACGCCGCCTCCCGACACGGCCACCGAGACGACGCTAGACGCCACTGTCACCGCGACACCAAGCGAGACCGTGCCACTTTCCCCAACGTCCTCCGCGCCACAGCCGGTTCGCGATGCCAACGTGACGCCGGTCGATACCGCACCGGCCGACACTCTGCCCGTCCTGCCAACAACAGCCGAGGCACCGGCTGAGATCGTACCGACCGAAGCGGTCGAGCCGAACGATGTCGAGGCCGCAGCCGTGGAACAGGAAACCGTGGAGGCACGAGCGGTCGAACTGGCCGCCGCCGAGCCTGAGACGGCGAAGCCCGCGACGGTCGAGACTGTGCAGGCAGAGCCGGCGCCCAGGGCAGTCGCTGCCGTGGAACCCCGGACCCTGCCGACGCCGCCGGTGCCGCGTGCCAAACCGACCCCGCCACAGACAACGGATGCCGCGCCTGCAGCGCCTCCCGCGCCCGCCCCGGCAGCGCCAAGCAAGACCGAGACACTCGCCGCCCTGTCGCAGTCGTCGGGCGCGAGCGACAGCGATGGCGACGTGACCAGCGCCGGCAATGCCGGTCAAGGCAGCGCCCAGGGCGGCGGCGGCGTACCGGGCGCGCCGGCCGACTATCTGGCACGGCTGCAAGCCTGGCTGGAACGCCACAAGGAATACCCGCGCCGTGCCCGGCTGCGCCGGCAGGAGGGCACCGCGCTGGTCTACTTCGTGCTCGACCGGAGCGGCCGGGTCACCGGCTTCGAACTGCGCGAGACCTCAGGCCATCGCCTGCTCGACGACGAGGCCGCCGCGATGGTCCGGCGCGCCCAGCCGTTGCCGCCACCGCCGGCAAACCTCGCGCAGGCCGGCCTGGAACTGCTGGTCCCGGTGCGCTTCCAGCTTCGCTAGCGTCGAAGTCGCTTGCGAATGCAATTGCGAATGAGTATCAATTCAAAGATGAACGCCTCCGAAACGACCGTCCCGCGCACCGACCCGGCAACGCCGCCGACGCGCAAGCCGCGCGTCTTGAGCAGCGAGGCGCTGTTCGCCGGCGACCGGGAGATCATCATCGAGCACCAGGGCGAGCCCTACCGTCTGCGACGCACCAGCAAGGAAAAGCTCATCCTCACCAAGTAAGCGGCCGCCAGCGGCCAAACCAAATCTGCAAAAGACGTCCTAGCCAGCCACCCGCGATCCAAGCGCCAGGCAGCCAGCCCGGACAGACCTCCAAACCCGTACTGGAGCGGACTTCCGTGGCTGACAATCTTCGACTCGTTCCCCTCGCCCTCGTGGCGACCCTTGGCGCCGCGCCGGTCGCGGCGCAACAGGCGCTCGACGCCATCTCGATCACGGCCACGCGCAATCCGATCAAGGCGTTCGAGTATCCCGGCATGGTCACGGTGATCGGCCAGAACGAGATCGACACGCTGCAACCGTCGAGCAGCGCCGACATCCTGCGCGGCGTGCCGAACGTGGAGTTCACCGGCGGCCCGCGCCGCAACGGCGAGGTGCCGTCGATCCGCGGCTTCTCCGGCCCGGACGTGATCGTGCTGTTCGACGGCGCGCGACAGAATTTCGGTTCCGCGCACGACGGCCGCTTCTACCTCGACCCGACCAGCCTGAAGCAGGTGGAGGTGCTGCGCGGGCCGTCCTCGTGGTAGCCCGAGGTGTCGGCGTAGCGCGCCAGGTCCAACCACTCCTGCGCCTGGCGCTCGCCGTAGCGCGGCGAGGCCAAAAGCCGCTCGACCGCGGCGGCGTAGGCCTCCTCGCTCGGGTCGGCCACGAAGGCGTCGAGCTCCTCCAAGCTCGG
>CAZVLI010000973.1:0-1808 GCA_964627965.1 uncultured Rhodospirillales bacterium | reverse complement strand
GAGATCGACCGGCTGTTGCCATGGCACGCGGTGGCGCAGCGCGAGCGGCATCGCTCGACCGCACGACTCAGCGGGCTGGAGCCGGCGGACTGCGGCCGGCTGCTCGCCGAGGTGCTGCGCAATCCATCCGGCGCGCCCGAAGCCGACCGTTTACGCCACGTCTGCACCGACCTGAAGGCCTTCTACATGGAGGCGGTGACGGCGCGGCCGGGCCAGCAGCGGGCGTCGGCCCGCCAGGTTGCGGACTGGTTCTGGGGCGAAACGACGGCCGGCCAGGTACTGATGGCGCTGCGTCCGCCGTTGATGGCCAGCGAAGACCAGGAGATGCGGCTGTTCGCTGGCCGGTTGCTGGTGCCGCTGGCACAGCACCATCGGTTGTCACAGGCCGGCGACTAGTGCCGGGTCTGGCGGCGACCGGTTGCAAAGCGGTAATGTCCGTGCGGGTCGCTTGGTTGCTTCGGGGGGCGGCGACGGATTTTGGATAACGAGACCACCGTTCGGTCGGACGCGATCGAGGCGCCGTATGGCACCTGGGAATCGCCGATCACCGGCGACTTGATCGTCGCCGGCACGATCGGGCTCGGCGGCCTGACGGTGCACGGTGACCAGCTCTACTGGCTTGAGTCCCGGCCGACAGAGGGCGGCCGCACCACGCTCATGTGCCGCCCACCGGGCGGTGAGATCGCCGAGCTGACGCCGGCGCCGGTGAACGTGCGCAGCCGGGTGCACGAGTATGGCGGCGGTGCCTACGCGGCGGCCGAGGATGGCCGCGTCTGCTACGTCGATTTCGCCGATCAGCGGGTCTACCTGATCGAGTCGGGACAGGCCGCGCGACCGCTCACGGCCGGCGGCGGGCTGCGCTTCGCCGATTTCGCCTTCGATCTGCAGCGCGGGTGCATGTACGCGGTGCGCGAGGATCATCGCGGCGACAGCGAGCCGGCCAATGCGCTGGTGCGGCTGGCTCTGGACGGCGCCGATCAGGACGGCACGGTGATCGCCGAGGGCCACGACTTCTTCGCCTACCCGACGCTATCGCCCGATGGCCGGCATCTGGCCTGGATCAGCTGGGACCACCCCAACATGCCGTGGGACGGGACCGACCTCTGGCTCGCCGAGCTGGACGAGGACGGCGTCGTCCATGGCACGCACCATCTGGCCGGCGGGCCCAGCGAGTCGGTGCTGCAGCCGGAGTGGGCCGGCGACGGCAGCCTGTTCTTTATCTCCGATCGCTCCGGCTGGTCGAACCTGTACGGCTGGCGCGACGGACACGTCGAGCCGGTGTGCCCGGCCGAGGCCGAGTTCGGATTTCCGCTGTGGCAGCTCGGCATGCGCAGCTACCGCGTGCTGGCGCCGAACCGGCTGGTGGCGACGATGATGCGCGACGGCTTGCCGAGCCTGCAGCTCGTTGTCGATGGCGCGCTGGTGCCGTTCGAGTCGGGCTTCGCGGAGGCCAGCGTGCCGTACCGCTACGAGGACGGTTGGGCGCTGATCGGCGCGACCGCCCGGCGGCAGGCGCGGCTGGCGCTGCTGGCGATGGACGGCCGCGAGATCGACGTCGTGCGCGCCGCGTCCGAGACCGTCATCGATCCTGACTACATCTCGGTGGCGATGCCGATCGAGTTCCCGACCGAGGGCGGCGAGACCGCGCATGCGTTCTTCTACGCGCCGGCGAACCGCGACTTCCGGGCGCCGGCCGGCGAATTGCCGCCGTTGATCGTGCGCAGCCACGGGGGGCCGACGGCGGCGGCCGGCTCTGGCCTGTCTCTGGCGATCCAGTCTCTATACATTGTCATATCTCCATACGGAAA
>CAZVLI010000972.1:232-1811 GCA_964627965.1 uncultured Rhodospirillales bacterium | reverse complement strand
TAATAAAAGACTCGCAAGCCCCTGAAAAGACTCGCGAATCGTTCCAGGCCATAACCGTCATGCCCGGGCTCGACCCGGGCATCCACGCGTTGAAATTCGTACGGTGTCAAAGAGTTACGCGTCGGTGCTGAACCAAGCCGCCGACGATGACGCGGTGGCGGGACGTGGATAGCCCGGACAAGCCGGGGCATGACGAGGTTTCAGTTGCCATCAATACCGTCATGCCCCGCTTCATGCGGGGCATCCACGTCGGGCGGCCGCCTATGGCGCTGGTGGTGTTCTCCACAAACCGACGGCGAAACTGACTCCCTGCCAGACCCTTACGCGCCTTTTCCGAATCGATCTCTCAGGTACACGGCGATGTCCTGGAGGCACTCGTCGGCCTGCGGTATCGCCGCGCTCATCGAGATGAAACCGTGGATCTGGCCGCGGAACTCCTTGAACGAGACCGGCACGCCGGCGGCCTTGAGCCGGTTGGCGTAATCCTCGCCCTCGTCGCGCAGCGGATCGAAGCCGCAGGTGATGACGAAGGCCGGCGGCTGGCCGGCCAGGTCGTTGGCCAGGATCGGCGAGGCGCGCAGGTCGTCCTTGTCGCCGTCGGCCTGGTAGTACATCTCGTCGTACCAGGCAATCCGGTCGGCCGGGATCACGTAACCCTCGGCGAACTCCTTGTAGGAATCGGCGCGGTGGTGCGCGTCGACCACGGGATAGATCAGCACCTGGGCGAAGGGCAGGGCCACGCCGTGCTTGGCCGCCATCTGGCTGACCACGGCCGACAGGTTGCCGCCGGCACTGTCGCCGCCGACCGCGATGCGCGCCGGATCGCCGCCCAGCTCGGCGACATGCTCGACGAGCCACTTGTAGGCCGCATAACAGTCCTCCGGGCCGGCCGGAAAGGGGTGTTCCGGCGCCAGCCGGTAGTCGATGGCGACGACCATGAAGTCGCCCCAGATCGCCAGCTTGGCGCAGGCCGTGTCGTGCGTGTCGAGGTCGCCCTGCACGAAGCCGCCGCCGTGGAAGTAGCACAGCACCGGCAGCTTCTCGTCGTCGTCCAGCGGCCGCGGCCCGTACACCCGCACCGGGATATCGCCGGCGGGACCGGGAACGGTCCGATCCTCCTTGCGCGGCAACGGCGGCGCGGGCGCATCGACCAGCGCGCGCATCTTCATCATCTGCTCGCGCGCCTCCGCAGGCGTCGGGATGTAGCCCGGCACTCGGACCTGGTTGATCAGCTCGCCGACAAGCTGCGCCTTCGGGTCCATCACCCGCTCGCCGGAGGTTTCGCGCCGCCCCGCCATCTCCAGGTACAGCTTGGCCAGTGGCGCCGGCGTCTTGATCGACGCGACCCCGGTCATCATCGCCAGTTGCGGGTTCATCGCTGTCTCCCCAGCTCGGTCAGATCGAACGGCGTGTCCTGGTAGACCTCGCTCAGCCAGTTGCCGAACAGCAGGTAGCCATACGGCCGCCAGGCATTGATCGGGGTCTTCGCCGGGTCGTCGCCCGGAAAGTAGTTCGCCGGCACCTTCGCATCGGGCTCGGCCTCGGTCCGGAGGTGATCAAGGCTTTCCTCCTCACGGAT
>CAZVLI010000972.1:0-222 GCA_964627965.1 uncultured Rhodospirillales bacterium | reverse complement strand
AGCAGCGTGTCGGCGTCGTATTCGGGGTGGTTGAAGCTGTAGACGTCGCCGGTGACGCGGTCGACCGCCACGCCGGGGCCGGACTCGTCCGACACCGCCAGCAGTTCCAGCCGGTCCTCGGCCTCGATGTCCTCGCGCCGGATGGTCGTGTAGCGCGACACCGGGCAAGGGAAGGCGGCCGGAAAGCCGCCCAGCATGCGGTTGGCTGGCACCAGCACCTGC
>CAZVLI010000971.1:0-1811 GCA_964627965.1 uncultured Rhodospirillales bacterium | reverse complement strand
CCCACCGCGCTCTGTCGTCACCGTATGGATGGACGGCAGCGCGCTGCTCGATGCCAGGGCCGACCGCCGTGGCGAGTGGGCCACCGTGACGCTGGATCCGCTGAAGCCCGGCCAACGACAGATGAAGCTGACGGCGAAGACGGCCGATGGCGCGGTGCTGGCGAGCGACTCGCCGGTCGTCGTGCTGGTGCCCGAGCGCCAGACCAAGCTGAGCCGCCGGGTTCAGCCGACCGCGGTCCAGCTTGCGGCGAAGTCGGGCGAGGCCAGCAAGGTGCTGCAATCCGGCGATCCCGAGCGCAAGGCGGGCGACCGGCTGCGCATTGACACGATCGACTATGACGATGCCGGCAACCTGGTGGTCAGCGGTGGCGGCCGGGCCGGTGAGGCCGTCCGGGTCTATCTTGATGACAAGCCGGTTGGGGACGTACCGGGCTCGGAAGGGCTGGTATGGCAGGTGCGGCCGACGCAGCCGGTTTCGCCCGGTCCGCACCGGTTGCGGGTCGACGCAATTGCGGCGGATGGCAAGGTCGTGGCACGGATCGAGGTGCCGTTCGTGCGCGAGAGCGAGGCAGTGCAGCTCACCGTCGGCGCCGACCCGGACGTGGTCGTGGTCCGGCCGGGCAACAGCCTGTGGCGCATCGCGCGCCGAATCTACGGGCGCGGCGTGCTCTACACGGTGATCTACGAGGCTAACGACGAGCAGATTCGCGATCCGAACCTGATCTATCCCGGCCAGGTGTTCACGATTCCGAAGCGCGCCGGCTAGGCCGCCTGGTCGTAGGCCGGCCGGGCGACCAGCAGGAGCTTGACCACGGCGGTCACCAGGGCCGTGGCGTCGGGCGCCGCATCCATGGGCATCTCGGCGTAGTGGTGCAAATGGCCGTCGCGGCCCACCGCGAACTGTCCGCACCGCCGATTGCCGCATATCGCGAGCAGCGACTGCCGCCGGGCCGGGTTTTCCAGGCTGTAGGGGACCGGGCCGAGGTCTGCGTCAAGGCGCAGGCGAACGTCGGTGCCGTCGTCGAGGAGGTCGGCCGCGAATCCGATACCGCGCCACGTAAAGCGGAACTGGCACGGTGTCGACAAACTGGGACGGTTTCGAACTCCGTCGATTGGCACGCAACGACCTCCGGCAGCATACAGTGTGACGGCGATCCCCCTGCGCCATACGTAGCCTGTCCGGTCTTGCCATTCGGTAAAGCGCGGCCGGTCGGTTGATCGATACCGGCGATGAGGCCATGTAAGATGATTACGTGTAACGTCACGGATTACTCGGCTCGATGAGTTTCGATCCCAACGCCGACGCCGAGGGGCGCGGCCATGTGCGCACGCTGGCCACGCTGCTGGGCTACCTGTGGCCGGTTGGCAAGCCGGGGCTTCGGGTGCGGGTGGTCATCGCCCTGGCGCTGCTGGCGGCGGCCAAGATCACGCTCGTCTATGTCCCGTTTCTGTACAAGTCGGCCGTCGATGCGCTGACCGAGCCAACGGCGCAAGCGATCGCCGTGCCGGTGATGGTGATCGTCGGCTACGGCATCGCGCGGGTCTTCAGCCAGGCCTTCGGCGAACTTCGCGACGCGGTCTTCGCCAAGGTCGGTCAGAACGCGATGCGCACCATCGCGCTCAGCGTGTTCCGCCACCTGCACGGGCTGCCGCTGCAGTTCCATCTCGACCGACGAACCGGCGGCCTGAGCCGCGCCATCGAGCGCGGCATCAAGGGCATCGACTTCCTGCTGCGGTTCTCGCTGTTCAACATCCTGCCGACGCTGCTGGAGATCTTCCTCGTCACCGGCATCCTGCTGGTGAACTACGGT
>CAZVLI010000970.1:0-1816 GCA_964627965.1 uncultured Rhodospirillales bacterium | reverse complement strand
CTCAATCTCAAGGTGAAGTATCGCGAGAGCTTCCGCCCGTTCGCGCCCTCGGTGCTGGCCGAGGATGTCGGCGACTGGTTCGAGATCGACCGCGAGAGCCCCTACATGCTGATGGTCGCGCCGGTCAGCGAAAGCCGGCAGCGGCAGATGACCGACGAAGAGCAGGGACTGTTCGGCATCGACAAGCTGAACGTGCCGCGCTCGGAGATCCCGGCGGTCACGCACGTCGACTACTCGGCGCGCATTCAGACCGTCCACAAGGACACCAACCCGCGCTACCACGCGCTGATCAGCCGCTTCAAGGACCTGACCGGGTGCCCGGTGGTGGTGAACACCTCGTTCAACGTGCGCGGCGAACCCATCGTCGGCACGCCGGAAGACGCCTTCCGCTGCTTCATGGGCACCGAGCTCGACGTGCTCGCGGTCGGCAACTGCCTGTTGCTGAAGCCGGACCAGGACCCGGCCCTGAAGCGCGACTACAAGGACGCCTTCGAGCTGGATTAGCTCGCCTTGGTCATCGTCGGTTTGGCGGCCTTGGCGTAGGTCTGCTTGACCACGATCTTGCCGTCGCGGACGTGCAGGATGTCGAGCCCGCGCCAGTAGCCGGACCGCTCGCCCGAGGTCAGCGAACAGCGCCAGGCGATCAGCCCCTTGCCGGTCTCCGGATCGACGAACAGGTCGTCCTCCAGGAACCGGATGGTGCCGAAGTCGCCGCGGAACTGCGGCTCGAACGCGGCCCGGATCGCCGCCACCCCCTCGTGTCGCTTGCCGTCGAACTCGTCGTAGACCGCGTCCTCGGCGAAGTAGCTCATCACCCCGTCCAGGTCGTCGCGGTTGAACGCATCGGTGAAGTCGACCACCAACGTCTTCAGTTCGTCGTAGCCCATGTCGCGTCCTCCTCAGCTATCCAGGAATTCCTGCAGCGCCTGCGCGGACGGCTTGGCGAAGTTCGCCGAGCGCGACACGCCGATCCCGGCCGTCGCGCGTAGGCGTACCGCCATTTCCGCCGCCTTTGACGCCACCGCGATGCCGTTCACCACCGGCGCGCCGTCGACGGCGAAGCCATGTTCGCGCCCGAACAGCAGCATCGGCATCCCGCCGGCGGCCAGGATCACGTCCGCGCCCTCGGCGACCAGCGGCCGCACCTGGGCCACGAAGTCGTCACGCATTCGAGTGTAGGCCTCGCCGCCCTCGAAGGCGGCCATGAAGTCCGGCAGCGTCGCCTTGATCGCCCGCACGCCGGCGATGCGCTGCGTCAGGCCGTAGCGGATCACCTGATCGTCGTGCCAGGGAATGAAGATCGGGTCGATGGTGACGAGGCCGGTGCGCCGCCCGAGGGTGCAGGCGTGCAGCAAGCTGGATTCGCCGAGCCCGACGACCGGGATGTCGACCACCGACTTGGCCTCCATCAGCCCGGCGTCCTGGAAATGGCCGATGATGAAGCCGTCGTACCCCTGCTTCTCCGCCTCGATCGCGTTGCGGATCACCTGGTTGGCGCAGCGGAACTCGGTCAGCGCGTGGATCGTGCCGGCCGACGGGCTCAGGCCGGCGACGTGAATTTCCGTGCCCGGCTCGACCATGTCGCTAACGAAGGCTTTGAGCCGGTCCAGATAGGCGCCGTGCAGCGCCGGATCGGTGTAGCTCTGGTACCACAGACGCATCGCGTCACCTCTCGCGTTCGGGACAGCGAAGTGTCCCGCGCGCGCGAGGTCAACGCAATGCGGCTAGCCGAAGATGAAGTCGGCTGTCGTGAGCTGGTTTGCGCTGATCCCGTTCACCGTCACCGACACGTCGTCGCCGTCCACGGTGATCACCG
>CAZVLI010000969.1:0-1821 GCA_964627965.1 uncultured Rhodospirillales bacterium | reverse complement strand
GACCCAGGCCGGTCAAATCGCCGCCGAGGCGGAACGGCTGCGCCAGCAGGTCGCGGCACTGAGCGCGGAGAACCAGCGCCTTCAAGCCGTTGCGCGGGCGCCACGTCCGGCCCCGGCGCCCGCGCGCGCGACGCCACCGAAGCTGGCTCTGGAACTGATCGAGCCGCCATTGGGAACCGACGGCGTGGCCACGGTGCGTGGCGAGCGACCTGTTCTCGTCGGGCGTGCCCGTGCACCGGCCGGCCTGATGATCCTGCGGGTCAATGGCCAAGACGCGACGCCGAACGCGCAAGGCGTATTTCAGATGCCGTTGGACCCCGCGACCAGCGCGGTCGAGATCGTCGCCATCGACCGCAACGGCACCCGACGGGCCCTGCGTTTCGCGGTCCGGCAGGCGGCCCCTGCCCTGCGCACCGCACCGCCGGTGCCCGCACAGGCGCCGTCGGGCGGCCCAGCGCCGGTCGACGACAGCCCGGCGGCACGCTGCTACGCGCTGGCCATCGCCGCGCCGAAACCCGGCGAGGAAGCGCTCGGCCCCTGCCGCGAGGCGGTACGTAGCGCCCCGGAACAGGCGATCAACCATTACAATCTCGGCGTGGCACTGAGTCGTCTTGGCCGACATGCCGAGGCGATCAGGGCGTATCAGGAAGCGGCGGGACGTTGGGCGCGGTAGTGGCGTTGACAGCTTGTTGCGTTGGGGGTTACGCGAACCGATGAGCGTTATAAGCGAGACTGGCGCACTTGCCGATGTGTGCGCCCGGATGGCCGAAGCTTCCTTCGTCGCCGTCGACACAGAATTCATCCGCGACCGTACGTACTGGCCAAGGGTCTGCCTGATCCAGCTCGCGACATCGGCCGACGATGCCGTGGCGGTGGATCCGCTGGCCGAGGGCATCGATCTCACGCCACTCGCCGAACTGCTGCACGACGAGGCGACGCTGAAGGTCTTCCACTCCGCCCGCCAGGACCTGGAGATCTTCTACCAGCTCAACAAGCAGGTCCCGGCCCCGCTGTTCGATACCCAGGTCGCGGCCATGGTCTGCGGCTTCGGCGACTCGGTCGGCTTCGACAAGCTGGTCTCCCGCTTCGCCCGCGTACGGGTCGACAAGAGCTCGCAGTTCACCGACTGGGCGCGGCGACCGCTGTCCGACCGCCAACTCCAGTATGCCCTGAACGACGTCATCCACCTGATCCCGGTCTTCGAGGCCCTGAACAATCAGCTCGAACGGACCGGGCGACGGGCCTGGCTCGACGAGGAGATGGCGGTGCTGAGCAATCCCGCCACCTATGCCAGCGATCCGGACGACGCGTGGAAGCGGCTGAAGCTGCGCGGTCGCGATGCCAGCTATCTCGGTATCCTGAAGGAGGTGGCGCGCTGGCGCGAAGAACAGGCGCAGCAGCGCGACCTACCACGCAGTCACCTGTTGCGCGACGAGGGCATCCAGGAACTGGCGGCGGAGCGACCGACGGACGTGGAGGCCATGGGCCGGTTGCGGGCGGTGCCAAAAGGCCTGGCAAACGGCCGGCTTGGCGAGGCGCTGCTGGAAGCGGTACAGCGCGGCCGCAACATGCCGGCCGAGGAGCTGCCGGCGCCACCGGCGGCGCCGAAGCTGCCGCGCGGGCTGGGGCCGCTGATCGACCTGTTGAAAGTGCTGCTCAAGATGCGCTGCGAGGAGGCCGACGTGGCCAGCCGCCTGGTCGCTTCGTCGGGCGACCTGGAGCTGCTGGCGGCAGACGACGACGCCGACATCCCGGCCCTGCATGGCTGGCGCCGGCAACTGTTCGGCGAGGAAGCGTTGGCGCTGAAGGCCGGACGGATCG
>CAZVLI010000968.1:0-1826 GCA_964627965.1 uncultured Rhodospirillales bacterium | reverse complement strand
TCCGGCACCAGGGTTCGGAGCTCACGATCCGCGACAGCCGCTTCGAGGAGAACAAGCGCGCGGTCAAAGAGAAGTACATGGGTCCGTTGATCAAGACGATCATGACCCGCTGCATCCACTGCACGCGCTGCATCCGCTTCGCCACCGAGATCGCTGGCGTCGAAGAGCTCGGCGCCACCGGCCGTGGCGAGGACACCGAGATCGCCACCTACGTCGAGCAGGCGCTGCATACCGAGCTCGCTGGCAACCTGGTCTACGTCTGCCCGGTCGGCGCGCTGACCAGCCGGCCGTATGCGTTCAACGCGCGCCCGTGGGAGCTGCGCAAGATCGAAAGCATCGACGCGCACGACGCCGTCGGCTCCAACATCCGCGTCGACGTCCGCGGCCGCGAAGTGATGCGGGTGCTGCCGCGCCTGCACGAGGACGTCAACGAGGAGTGGATCTCCGACAAGACGCGCCACGCCGTCGACGGCCTGCGTCGGCAGCGTCTCGACCGCCCCTACGTGCGCCGCGACGGCAAGCTGCAGGAGGCTTCCTGGAACGAGGCGTTCCAGGCCATCGCCGACAAGGCCGGCGCGTTGCAGCCGAACCAGATCGCGGCCATCGCCGGCGACATGGTCGATGCCGAGGCGATGTTCGCGCTCAAGGGCCTGATGGACGCGCTCGGCAGCGCCAACGTCGACTGCCGTCAGGACGGCGCCAAGCTGGACAACGCCAACGGCCCGGCCGGCTGGCGCTTCAACACCACCATCGCCGGGATCGACGACGCCGACGCCTGCCTGCTGGTCGGCACCGACCCGCGCTTCGAGGCCTCGCTGATCAACGCCCGCATCCGCAAGCGCTGGCTGGAGGGCGGCTTCCCGATCGGTGTCATCGGCCCCGATGCCGACCTCAAGTACAAGACCACCCATCTCGGCGCCGGCCCGGCGACCTTGAAGGAGCTGGCTGGCGGCGGCACCGATTTCGCCGCCGTGCTGGAGAAGGCCGAGCGTCCGATGCTGATCGTCGGCATGGGCGCGCTGTCGCGCGACGACGGTGCGGCGGTGCTCAAGACCTGCGCCGACATCGCCGCCAAGTACGGCATGGTCTCCGACGAGTGGAACGGCTTCAACGTGCTGCACACCGCTGCCAGCCGTGCCGCCGGCCTCGCGCTGGACCTGCTGCCGGGCGAGGGTGGGCGCGACGTCGCCGGCATCCTGGACGGCGCCGCTTCCGGCGAAGTCGGACTGGTCTGGTTGCTCGGCGCCGACGAGATCGACACCGCCAAGCTCAAGAATGCCTTCGTGGTCTACCAGGGCCACCACGGCGACGCCGGCGCGCACGTTGCCGACGTGATCCTGCCGGGTGCCGCCTACACCGAGAAGGACGGCCTGTGGATGAACACCGAGGGTCGCGTGCAACTCGGTCGTCGCGCCGCCTTCCCGCCGGGTGACGCGCGCGACGACTGGGCGATCATCCGCGCCGCGTCGGCGGCACTCGGTCACACGCTGCCGTTCGACAACCTGCAGCAACTGCGGGAGCGGATGGCCGACGCGGTCCCCGCCTTCGGGCAGCTCGACCACATCGAGCCGGCTACTTTCTCCGGCGCGGGCGCGGGCGGCGACATGGCCGACGCGCCGTTCGTCAGCCCGGTGAGCGACTTCTTCATGACCAACGCGATCTGTCGGGCGTCCGACACCATGGCCCAGTGCAGCAAGGTCATGGCTCAGCCAGCGGAGGCGACCGGCACCGATGGCTGAGTTCTGGGACGGCTACCTCTGGCCAGGGATCATCATCCTGGCGCAGATCCTGGTCATCGTCGTGCCGCTGCTGGTGGCGATGGCGAT
>CAZVLI010000967.1:0-1828 GCA_964627965.1 uncultured Rhodospirillales bacterium | reverse complement strand
CTTCAGCTCCCCGTAGAAGCCGCGGATCTCTTCCTTGGTCAGGCCGCCGTCGCCATCGCCGTCGGCCTGGTCGAAGAAGCGGGTCAGGAGGTCGCCGCGCTCGCCGAAGAAACCGAAGCGCCGACCGTAGAACGGCATCGGCGCCGGTGCGCCGGCCTCGCCGTCATCGCTCGCCTCGCCGTCGTCGCCTGCGGCCGTGGTTGTCGTCGTGACGGTGGTGGTCGTGGTCGTCGTCGTGGTCACGCTGTCCGCGTCGTCGGCTTCCGCCGGCGCCGTCGCCGACGTGCCGAACCGCTCGGCCAGGAACGTCCCGAACGCGTCGTCCTCTCGCAGGCCGTTCACGAAGTCGCCATAGGCGGTGCGCACCTCGCCCAGGAAGCCTGCGATCTCGCGCGTGCTCAGGCCGCCATCCTCGTCGCCGTCGGCGGCATCGAAGAAGCGCTGCAGCATGTCGACGCGCGCCGCCATGCGGCTGCCCGGTCGCACGTTCTCGGCGAAGGCCTCCAGTTCCTCGACCGTGAGCTGACCGTCCGCATCGCCATCGGCCTTGTCCATCAGCCGTTCCGCGCGTCGCATGTCTCGCTCTTCCTGGCTGCGCAGCAGCAGGTCGCGCATGTCGGCCTTGATGCCGTCGCGGATCTCCGAGCGGGTCAGGCCGCCATCGCCGTCGGCGTCGTAGCGATCGAAACGCGCCTCCAGCCGCTCCAGCCGGGCCAGGCGTTTCTTGCCGCCCGGCAAATCTTGCCCGGCAGAATCGATCTCCTCACGGCTGAGCTTGCCGTCCTCGTCGCCGTCCAACCGCTCGAAGCCGCGCCGTCCCGCGCCGTGGAAATGGTGGCCGATGCCGTGAATCGTCATGCTTCTGCCCTCCGGTGGCGTCGCTTTTTCGACGCGCTCTGGCGACAGCGAGGCAAGATGCGTGCCGGTCCGGTTACCATCGTCAAAGATTCGGGAGACGGGCGGTGCGCGAGGCCGAACTCTACGCGCCGGTGAAGGCGTTCCTGGCCGGCCAGGGCTACGAAGTGAAATCCGAGGTCGAGGGCTGCGACGTGGTCGCGGTGCGCGGCGCGACGGTCGTCGTGGTCGAGCTGAAGATACGCTTCAACCTCGATCTGCTGCTGCAGGGCGTGAACCGGCTGAAGCTGACCGACGCGGTCTACATCGCGGTGCCGAAGCTCGGCCGGCGCTGGCGCGACATCAAGGCGCTGTGCCGGCGGGTCGGGCTCGGCATCCTGGTGGTCGAGCACGGCCAGGTGCGCGCGATCCTCGATCCGGTGCCGTATGCGCCGCGTGGCAATCCACGGCGACGGCGGCGGTTGTTGAGGGAATTCGCGCACCGCGTGGGCGATCCCAATACCGGCGGCCAGACGCGGGTGAAGGTTGTCACCGCCTACCGCCAGGACGCGCTGCGTTGCCTCGCCGCGTGCGCGCGCGCCGGCGAGATGTCGTTGGCGATGCTGCGCACGCAGACCGGGGTGGGGCGAGCAGCCGGCATCCTGCAACGCGACGTCTATGGCTGGTTCGAGCGGGTGCGGCGCGGCGTCTATGCGCCGAGCCCGAGGGGCCGCGAGGCGCTGCGGACCTACGCCGACGTCATCGCGGCCCTGCCGTCGCGCGCCGAGGTGGCGTAGACTCGGCCGCATGAGCGAAACCCACATCCATACCCGCGTCGATGGCCTGGAACTGGCCGGCGAGCTGTATCGGCCCGCCGGCGACGGTCCGGCGCCTTACCTTGTCGAGGTGCACGGCGGCGCCTGGCAGATGCAGGACCGGCTGTCGAACAAGGCGTTGCACGAGGATCTCGCCGCGCACGGCGTCGGCGTCTTCG
>CAZVLI010000966.1:0-1830 GCA_964627965.1 uncultured Rhodospirillales bacterium | reverse complement strand
GTCGCAACTCGTCGTCGTTCAGCGGCCGCCAGGGCTTGTCGAGACGGACGGCCATGTCAGACGCCCTTGAACACCGGCTTGCGCTTCTCCAGGCGCGCGGCGATGCCTTCCTTGGCGTCGTCGCTCGCGCGCGCGGCGTGCACCATCTCGTCGATGTCGCCGTGGTCGATGCCGTCGCGGAACTTCATCTCGCGTACCAGCAGCGCCTTCATGGCTTTGAGCGACAGCGGCGCGTTGGCCGCCAGCCGGTCGATGATCTTCGCCGCCGCCGCATCCAGCTCTGCCGGCGGCGCCACCCGCGAGATGATGCCTAGATCCAGCATCTTCGTGGACGGCAGCGGATCGCCCAGCAGCAGGATCTCGCGCGTCGCCACCGGTCCTGCAACCTCCATCAGCTTCTTGGCCAGGAACCAGGTCGGCGCCAGGCCGATCTGCGCCAAGGACATGCCGAAACGCGCCTTGTCCGACGCGACCACGAAGTCGCAATGCAGGGCCAGTTCGTTACCGCCGGCGATGGCGTCGCCCTGCACCACCGCGACCACCGGCAACGGATAGTGCTCGATGGCGTGCAGCACGACTTCGATCGGGCTCTCGTTCTTGCCGATCGGCTTGGCCAGCCGTTCCGCCAGGTCCATGCCGGCGCAGAACGCCGGCGCCTCGGCGCGCAGCACCACGACGCGGTCGATCGGCTCCGGCGGTTCGGCGAAGGCGGCTTCCAGCGCGTCAAGCATCGCCATGTTGAGCGCGTTGCGCTTCTCCGCGCGGGTCAGGGTCACGGTGCGGACCGGCCCATCGCGGCTCACGCTCACCAAGCTCATGCGTTCTCTCCCGGTGTTCTCGTTGCCGCCAAGCTTAAGCCGGGAGCCGGCCGGCGCCAACGCGGGAGGTCACGCGGCGCCGAGCTGCGTCTGCCGGTCGACCTTGATCCAGGTGGCGCGTGCCACCGCCAGCACGTCGCCGCTCTCGCCCAGCAGCGCACCGTCGGCGAAATGCTTGCGGCCGTCCTCGCCGGTCGGCCACGTCACCACCACGCAGCGCTCGCCAATCCGCGGCCGTCCTTCGAGACGCAAGGCCAGCCGGCCGAGCAAGGTGGTGACGCGCTCGCCGGTCGGCGCGGTGCGCTGCGCCAGGCTCAACGCCATGCCGGTGGGGCAATCCAGTGCCGACCACACGAACACGTCGGCGACGCGTCCGTCCTCGCCGGTCAGGCTCTCGTGCGGCATCCACGAAACGGCGCAGGCCGAAGTTCCTAGCGGGAGCGACGGGTCGAGCGGGCCGGACAGCAGCCGCAACCCGTCGCCCGGCGCGCGATCTGGTCCGCAGGCAAAGCACATCGGCAGGCCGTGGCGCTCTGGCGAGATGATCGGCCGCGTTGCCGCTGCTTCGGCGGCCGCAAAGTCGGCGGCCGGCACGTCGCCGACATCGAGCTCGACCGCGCGGCCGGTCGCGATCAGCGTCTCGCCATGGCGTAGTTCCGCGCCGCCCTCGACGGCCACTACCTGCATGGGTGTGTCCAGTGGCGGCGGCTGGCGTAGCGTCACCTCGGCGCTTGGCCCGACCGCGCGCGCCAGCAAACCGGCGACATAGCCCCCGTTGGCCGAGTTTGGCGGGCCGCGAAAGCGACGGTCGACGATGACCGTGGTCATGCGGCGACGTCCAGCAGGACCCGACCCTGTGTCTTGCGGTCGGCGACCATGGTCATCGCCTCGGCGGCCTGGTCCAGCGGCAGGACGGCGCCGACATGCGGGCGGATGTCGCCGGCCGCCAGCCATTCCATCAGTTCCTCGGTCGCCGCCTTGCCGGCGGGGCGGTCGTGTTCGCGCCAGTCGC
>CAZVLI010000965.1:0-1830 GCA_964627965.1 uncultured Rhodospirillales bacterium | reverse complement strand
CCGGTCGAGGGCATACCGAGGGCGGCGATCCCGATCCAGCGGCGGCTGGCCGACCACGGCCGCGAGGTCCGCATCCGTCAGGGCGCCGACGGCCAGCCCTTCCGCACCGACGAGGGCAACCTGATCCTGGACTGCGAGTTCGGCCAGATCGCCGACACTGCGTTGCTGGCCCGCACGCTGAACGACATCCCCGGCGTGGTCGAGCACGGCCTGTTCGTCGCCATGACCGACATGGTCATCATCGCCGGCGAAAACGGCCTGACGACGATGGGCGGGCTGGATTAGAGCCGTCAGCGCGGCGTGTTGGTTGCGAGGAAGGCGTCGATCGTGGCGGCGGTCGCCCCGATGTGTTCCGGCTCTTTCCAGTGTTCCACGAGCGTCGCGTGCGGCGCATGCTCGACGATTTTCCGCGACGTGATTTCGGGGTGGTAGGCGTCCTTGCCCATCAGCACCAGCAGTGGGATGTGACATCTCGCGACGTCGTCTTCGGTCATGTTGAACAGCAGCCGGTCGCTGCCGAACATGGTGTGGCGGAAGGCGGCCCATTCGTCGTCGCTGACAGACGGATGATCGGGCTTCACCTCCTCCATCCAGCCGTTGAACAGGCCATCGAACGCCTCGTGGTTATCGTCGAAGCCGATCGGCTGCAGCATCACCGCCGACGCGACCCGCTCAGGCACCGCATGGACCAGTTCCATGATGAACGAGCCGCCGATGCACATCCCGGCGACATGGAACCGGTCGACGCCCAGGTGGTCGAGCAGGCCGATCTGGTCGTCGCGATACTCGCGCCACCCATCCGTGCCCTTGATCGGCGCCGTCGACTGGCCGGCATTGCGCTGATCCATGGCGATGACGCGATAGCGCGAACTCAGCGCCTCGATCGGGTTCCACAAGGACGCCTTCTCCCAGAACGGGATCGACGAGCGCATGCCGCCCGCCGCCAGCAGCAGCACCGGAAAGCCGTCGCCATACACCTCGTAGTGGATACGCGCGCCGTCGCGTTCAAAGAAGGGCATAGCGATTCCTCATCGATTGTTGCTGTCCCGGTCTAGCCGGGCGGGATACGGCTCAGGCCGCGATCGGCGGGCCGTCGCCGACGATGGTGGTGCGGTGCAGGACGCGGCGCAGGCTCGGGTCCCAGGGCGTGACCTGGTGCACGGTGCAGCGGTTGTCCCACATCACCACGTCGCCCGGTTGCCACTTGTGGCGGTAGACGAAGCGCGGCTGGCCGGAGAAGGCCGCCAGTTCCTCGATGAAGGCCTTGGCCTCGTCCGGGCTCATGCCCTCGACCTCGTCGTTGTAGATCACCGAGATGAACAGCGATTTGCGGCCGGTGACGGGATGCTGGCGCACCATAGGCTGCCACACCGGCGGCATCGCCGCGCGCTCCTCGTCCGACACCGGCGGCAGGTCGCGCAGGACGCGCAGGTACTCGAAATTGTGCCGCGCC
Organism: uncultured Rhodospirillales bacterium; assembly: GCA_964627965.1. Taxonomy (GTDB): domain Bacteria; phylum Pseudomonadota; class Alphaproteobacteria; genus JAVKFY01. The sequence continues at coordinate 377 of CAZVLI010000965.1, read as the reverse complement.
TTGCGGCCTTCGACCTTCGCCTTCAGCTCGTCTGGCAGCGCCTCGTAGACCGCGTACATGTTGGAGAACAGCGTCTCGCCGCCCTCGCGCACCACCTCCAGACCGCGCAGGAGCGAGCCCATCGACGGATTCGGGCGGTAGGAACTGTCGGTGTGCCAGAGCTGCGCCGAGGAGAGCTGCCGCACCGGCTCGGCGCTCGGCGGCATCAGGTTGCCGTCCTCGTCGGTGTTGGCGACGCGGAAGATCTCCGGCACGCGCGCCGACTTGATCAGGTTCTGGTGAAAGATTTCCGGTTCGCCGAACACATGGGTGAAGGCGACATGCTGCTCGTCGGTCAGGTCCTGGCCCGGCTGCATGAGGTCGAGGTCGAGGTCGGC
>CAZVLI010000964.1:0-1840 GCA_964627965.1 uncultured Rhodospirillales bacterium | reverse complement strand
AGGTCGCCCTGTTTGCGCCGCGGCGCTCCGCGACGGTGTATCTGGGCCTCGCCGTCGGCGAACCGCCGGTACGCTTTCGCCAGCGCGTCGCGATCGCTGGCGATGGCCGCTACTCCGGTGCCTTCTCGCGCGCCATGCCGTGGTAGACGGCGTTCGGGCGCATGTCGATGGCCGCGGCCATGCGGTTGGTCATGCAGTAGAAGGACGCGACCGCGGCGATGTCCCAGATGTCCTGGTCGCTGAAGCCGGCGTCGCGCAGCTCCTGGCGGTCCTCTTCCTCGATGCTGTCCGGGTTCTCCGCGATCAGCGCGGCGAAGTCGCACATCGCCTTGTGGCGCGGCGACAGGTCGGCGGCGCGGTAATTGGCCGCGATGGCCTCGCCCAGGACCGGATCGTTGGACCGCCGCCGCAGCTCGGCGCCGTGCGCGGCGAGGCAGTAGAAGCAATGGTTGATCGAGGAGACGACGACCGCGATCATCTCGCGCTCCATCTTCGACAGACCGGACTCGCCGAGCATCAGGTCGTTGTAGAAGTCGGCGAAGGTGCGCAGCTTCTCGTTGTCGAACGCGTAAGCCTGCAGCACGTTGGGCACGAAGCCGAGCTTTTCCTCGCAGACTTCCAGGTAGCGTTTGCGCTTCTCATCCAGGTTGTCGCGATCCTCGATATCGAGGGCGTGGATACGTTCGTCGGTCATTGGAATCTCTCAGCCGTTCTGGGCGCGGTGGCGCAGCAGGTGGTCGGCCAGCACGCAGGCCATCATGGCCTCGCCCACCGGCACCGCGCGGATGCCGACACACGGGTCGTGCCGGCCCTTGGTGACGATCTCGGTATCGTTGCCGTCGCGGTCGACGGTCTGCTTCGGTTGCAGGATCGATGACGTCGGCTTCACGGCGAAGCGGACCACGACATCCTGGCCGGTCGAAATGCCGCCGAGCACGCCGCCGGCATGGTTGGCCAGGAAGCGCGGCGTGTCGCCGTTGCCGGCGCGCAGCTCGTCCTGCGCTTCGGAGCCCTTCTGCGCGGCAACCCCCAGGCCGTCGCCGATCTCTACCGCCTTGACCGCGTTGATGCTCATCATCGCGGCGGCGAGGTCGGCATCGAGCTTGCCGTAGATCGGCGCACCGAGCCCGGCCGGCACGCCCTCCGCGCGCACCTCGATCAGCGCGCCGACTGAGTCGCCGGCCTTGCGGATGCCGTCGAGATAAGTCTCCCAGTCGCCTGCCGCCGCGGCGTCGGGGCAGAAGAACGGGTTGCGCCCGACCTCGTCCCAGTCCCACTTCGCGTGGTCGATGGCTTGGTCGCCGATGCGGACCACGGCGCCCCGGATCGTCACCCCCTCGCCCAGCACCTTGCGGGCAACGGCGCCGGCGGCGACGCGGCTGGCGGTCTCGCGCGCCGACGACCGGCCACCGCCGCGATAGTCGCGGATGCCGTACTTGCGGTCGTAGGTGAAGTCGGCGTGGCTCGGTCGGTACTTGGCGGCGATCTCGGAATAGTCGCGGCTGCGCTGGTCGACATTGTCGATCTGCAACGCGATCGGCGTGCCCGTCGTCTGGCCTTCGAAGGTGCCGGAGAGGATGCGGACCTGGTCCGGCTCCTGCCGCTGCGTCACGAAGCGCGAGGTGCCCGGCCGGCGCCGGTCCAGCCACGGCTGGATGTCTTCTTCCGTCAATGACAGGCGCGGCGGGCAGCCGTCGATCACGCAGCCGATGGCCGGCCCGTGACTCTCGCCCCAGGTGGTGAAGCAGAAGGCCTGACCGAAGGAGTTACCGGGCATGACTCCAAAATCCTGCTGGGACGCCGGCGGCGACCAGAGCTGTCGCGTCGTCGCTCACGATTG
>CAZVLI010000963.1:0-1845 GCA_964627965.1 uncultured Rhodospirillales bacterium | reverse complement strand
CCCTACGGGTTGCTGCCCTTCCTGGTGGTCGGCGGTATCGGATCCGCCGTCGATGCGGCGGCTTTGATCGTCCTCACGCACGGGGTCGGGCTCGATGCCTACCTGGCGCGGGCGCTGTCGTTCGCGGTGGCGGTGAGCGCGACCTATGCGTTGAACCGATGCTGGTCGTTCCGGGCCAAAGCGGCGTCGACACGACGGGGCGCGGAGTACGTCCGCTATATCGCCGTGCAGCTCGGCGGCGTGGCGATCAACTTCGCCTGCTTCGCGATCTGCATCGAAGCCTCGCCGGTGTTCGCCACCTGGCCGGTCCTGGCCCTGGCGGTCGGCTCGATCATCGCGATGGTCTGGAACTATGCCGGCGCGCGGCTGTTCACCTTCCGCGGCTAGTCTGACGCTCGCCTAGCAGATCATCTCGAAGACGACTTCCTCGCCCGCCTGCGCGGTGAGCGCGGTACGCAGCTTGCGCAACGCCTGGTGCTCGATCTGCCGCACGCGCTCCTTGGAAATGCCGAGCCGGCCGCCGAGGTGTTCCAGCGTGACGCTCTCTTCCTGCAGGCGCCGGGCCACGATGATCTCGCGTTCGCGCTCGCTCAGCCGGACCATCGCATCGGACAGCCACCGGGATCGCACTTGGCCGTCGTGGACGCTGGCGACGACCTCTTCCGGGCCGGGCCGCTCGTCGGGCAGGAAGTTCTGCCATTCACCATCGGAGTCCTCCGACACGGTGGCGTTCAACGACCGATCATTGGCGGCCAGGCGCTGCTCCATGGCCTCCACGTCGCCGATCGAGACCTTCAGCGCCTTGGCGACCTTGCCGCGCGCCTCCAGCGTCATCGGACCGTCGGTCTGGTCCAGCCGGGCGCGCAACCGCCGCAGATTGAAGAACAGCGCCTTCTGCGCCGCGGTCGTACCGGTCCGCACGATCGACCAGTTGCGCAGGATGTAGTCCTGCATGGCCGCCCGAACCCACCAGCTGGCGTAAGTCGAGAAACGCACCTCGCGCTCCGGCTCGAACCGGGCGGCGGCCTGCAACAGACCGACACAGCCTTCCTGGATCAAATCGCTCGTCGGCAGGCCGTAGTGCCTGAACCGGGTGGCGATCGACACCACGAGACGCATGTAAGCGCTCGTCAGCTCGTGTAGCGCCGCTTCGTCACCGTCGTCGCGCCATCGCCGAGCCAGGTCGCGCTCGACCTCGCGCTCCAGCAACGGCGCCCGCATCGCCTGACGAATGAATTCGCGGTTTGCCTGCTCGCTCTGACCGGTGTTTTGCACTCTTTCCTCTATCGCACCGTACAACCCAATACTAATACGCTACTAGGATATACGTCCTGCGAAGAGGATCGGATCAATTTTGGGATCGCTCAAAGTTCGAACTGTTCGTCGATCTTTCCATCAGGAAGCAGTCGAATGGCGCAAAGTTGGCCGCCAAAGCCGCATCCAGCGTCCAAACAGACGAAATGCGGACTGATTCTGACCCCACGGTGCTGTCGGTCGTAGCCGGTCACAATCCTGTGATGACCTTGGTAGGGCTCGGTCAGGGTCTCCATGAAGCCGCTGCCCCACCAGAAGGTGTCGCCCTGTTCGCTGAGCGGCCGGGTCGGGTCGACGCCGGCGTGGACGAACAGCAGGCCGCCGTCGTCGGTGACGGCGTAGCGGCGCAGCGACCACTGCAACTCGTCATGGGCGCCGCGCAGCCGCATCGCCTCGCGCAGTTCGCCGGTCCAGCGCGCGATCGCCATCGGCCCCTCGCGACAGCGCTGGCGCGCGATCTGGGCGCTGCTGCCATAGGCGCGCAAGGTCGCCTCGACGCCCTGGTCGAGCATCCATTCGAGCACCTCGGCG
>CAZVLI010000962.1:0-1851 GCA_964627965.1 uncultured Rhodospirillales bacterium | reverse complement strand
GCGCTGATGGCGATCTCCAACAAGTTCGGCCACATGGTGCTGACCACGGGCAACAAGTCGGAGATGTCGGTCGGCTACGCCACCATCTACGGCGACATGGCCGGCGGCTACTCGGTGCTGAAGGACGTCTACAAGACCACCGTCTTCAACCTGTGCCACTGGCGCAACCAGCACAAGCCGGACGGCTGTCTTGGCCCCGACGGGCGGGTGATCCCGGAGAACATCATCACCAAGCCGCCGTCGGCCGAGCTGCGGCCCGACCAGAAGGACGAGGACTCGCTGCCGCCCTACGATCAGCTCGACGACATCCTGCACTGCCTGATCGAGCTGGAGATGGCGTTCGAGGACATCGTCGCGCGCGGCCACGACGCCGGCATCGTCAGCCGGATCGAGCATCTGCTCTACGTCGCCGAGTACAAGCGCCGCCAGGCTCCGCCCGGGGTGAAGATCACGCAGAAGAACTTCGGCCGCGACCGGCGCTACCCGATCACCAACGCCTTCCGCGACGCGCGATGATGAAGCCCCTGTCGTCATCCCGGGCAACCCCGGCCTTGAGCCGGGGGCGACCCGGGATCAACGGGCAGCGACACGCAGGTCATCGGCCGTTGATCCCGGCTCTCCCTTCGGTCGGCCGGAATGACGGATGGGGCAGGGCACGGTCATGAGCCGGACACGCTTCGCACCCAGCCCGACCGGGTTGCTGCACGTCGGTAATGCCCGCACCGCAGTGATCAACTGGCTGGTCGCGCGCGCCAGCGGCGGCGACTTCCTGTTGCGCCTGGACGACACCGACCGCGAGCGCTCCGAGGAACGCTACGCCGATGCGATCCAGGAGGACATGCGGTGGCTCGGCCTGGAATGGGACCGACTGGAGCGCCAATCCGACCGCCAGGCGCGCTACGACGACGCCATCGCCACGCTCAAGGCCGCCGGCCGGCTCTACCCCTGCTATGAGACGCCGGAGGAGCTGTCGCTGAAGCGCGCGGCGCTGCGACAGGCTGGTCGGGCGCCGATCTACGACCGCGCCGCGCTGAAACTGACGGCGGCGGACAAGGCGCGTCTGGAGGGCGAGGGGCGCCGGCCGCACTGGCGCCTGCTGCTGCAGGCCGAGGCCATCGAGTGGGACGACCTCGTGCGCGGGCCGCAGCATTTCGAGGGCGCGGCGCTGACCGACCCGGTGCTGATCCGCGAGGACGGCTACCCGCTCTACAGCCTGACGTCGGTGGTCGACGATATCGAACTTGGCATCGATACCGTGATCCGCGACGAGGACCATGTCGCCAATTCCGCCGCGCAGATCGAACTGTTCGAGGCGCTGGGCGCCACGCCGCCGGCCTTCGCGCACCACAGCCTGCTCGCCGGACCGGACGGGGAAAAACTGTCCAAGCGGATCGGTTCACTGTCGCTGGCGCAGTTGCGCGAGGCCGGCTACGAGCCGATGACGGTGAACAGCGTCTTGGCCCGCATCGGCAGCGCCGATCCGATCGAGCCATTCACCAGCCTGGACGAGCTCGTTGCCGGGTTCGAGATCGGCCGGCTCGGGCGCGCGCCTGCGCGCTTCGACACCGCGCTCATGGACGACCTCAATCCCAAGGTCCTGCACGTCACGCCCTACGAACGCGTGGCCGAGCGGCTGGAAGGGCTGGGCGCCGACGGGCCCGACTTCTGGGCGGCGATCCGCGGCAACATCGACCGGCTGAGTGAGGCGCGCGACTGGGCCGAGGTCTGCCGCGGCGATATCCAGCCAGTGCGCGAGGAGCCCGACTACCTGGATCAGGCCGCCGACCTGCTGCCGGACTCGCTCGACTGGGCGGCATGGACCGGGGCGCTGAAGCAGGTCACCGGGCGCAA
>CAZVLI010000961.1:0-1853 GCA_964627965.1 uncultured Rhodospirillales bacterium | reverse complement strand
GGACGCCTGACAACGTCCGGGCCGTCACAGGGGCGTTATTCGCCGCCACCCCCGCCGTCGCCGCCCCCGTCACCGTCGCCGTCGAACCCGCCGCCGCCATCGCCGCTGCCACGGCCGAAGAATCGCTTCAGGCTGATGATGTCCCAGGCGTCGAGCACGATGACCACGGCGACCACGGTCGCGATCAGCCAGGGCCAGGGCGTGTCGAACCAGGCGGCAATGGCGACGCCGTCGAGCATGTCCTCGGCCACGGCCGATTATCCCGCTGGAGTGTTCGCCGCCAGGAAGCTGCGGACGTGCCGGAGGGCGAGCGGCACCCGCGCCTCAGGTTCCCGCCATGGGTACAGACTCACCTGCGAGTTCGGCGCCAGCATCGCCGATTCCATCGCCGCCGCGTAGGGATGCGGCGGGATGTCGTCGGGCATCACCAGGACCGGCGTCTGGCAGCCGCGCACGAAGTCGCGGGTGACGGTGAACAGGAAATCCTCGTCGGCCGGGTACATGTTGCGCAGGAACGCGTCGGCCGTGGCCATGTCGATGTCGTCGCGGCCGGCACAAATCTCCGGCGCCCAGTTGGCGATGTTGTTGTCGTAGAACTGGGTCGGCATTTCCGGCCGGACGCCGCTGGGGTGGACCAGCACCGATGCCACCACGCGATCCGGCAGGCGGCGCATCAGGTTCCAGCTCATCGGCCCGCCGATGCAGAAGCCCATCAGTAGGAACCTGTCGATGCCCAGGTGGTCCATCACCGCGAGCTGGTCGTCGGCGAACGAGTCCCAGGGGCGGTCGACCGCCAGAGGACCGGACGAGCCGCCGCCATTGGCGTTGCGAAGATCGGCGGCGATCACTCGGTAGCTGTCGGCGAACTCCTTCAGTGGATCGAACGAACCCGGCCCGCCCAGCTTGGCGATGGTCGCGTTCAGCCCGCCGCCCGGAATGACCAGCAGCGGAAAGCCCGCGCCGGCTTCCTCGTAGTGGATCCGGACCGGGCCCTTTTCCAAGATCGGCATGGTGCTTGTCTCCCCTTCCCCGACGCACATCCTAGCGCGATGCCGGGCCGCCGCCACGAACCCCTTCCCTTGCCCGCCGACGTGAGTTAGGTCGTGAACGTCGAGGCGAGGATGGGTGGCCGAGTGGTTGAAGGCACCGGTCTTGAAAACCGGCAGAGGCTAACCCCTCTCGTGGGTTCGAATCCCACCCCATCCGCCAGCCTTCGCTCGCACAGCGAGGGAAGGCTGCCGCGCCGTAGCCCGTCAGGGTGAAGGCGGGCCGGTTGCAGCGAGCTACGGCTCGGCAAGCCATCACCAATCGGGTTCGAATTCGTCCCCTCTGCCGCCGCCATCGTGGCGTTCGTGATCGGCGCCCACCTCGTCAGGCCGCGACGCGCGGCATGATCACCGGAATGCCGCGCTCGGCGAACTGTGGGTTGGCCCAAAAGGCATCGTTGTCGAAGCGGGCGAACAGGTCCGGCGGCAGCACGGTCTTGCGCTCGATCAACGTCACCTTGCGACGCACGGTGTGCAGGTTCGGGGTGCCGAGGGCGATGTCGAAGTCCTGCGCCTCGTACTCGACATTGTCGAAGTCGTGCTCGAACGGGGGCTCGCCGACGAAGTCGTAGATCTGGCGCATGGTGTCGGCCGGTCGCGTCGCCAGCGCCTCGTAGGTGACCAGGATCAACCGGTCGGCCTGCGCGCCCGAACAGGCCTCGCGCAGCGCGTCGATCGCGAAACCGACCAGGCTGTCGCTGTGCGCGAGGCGGCCGACGCGGGTGTAGACCGTGTTCGACGGCTCGAAGCCAAACAGGCCGGAAAGCTCGAACGGGTTGGAGCGGATCAGCCGTTCGATCGAGTCCA
>CAZVLI010000960.1:0-1854 GCA_964627965.1 uncultured Rhodospirillales bacterium | reverse complement strand
ACATCATGTACTCGTCCGGCACGACCGGTAAGCCAAAGTGCATCGTCCACGGCGTCGGCGGCACGCTGGTCCAGCACCTGAAGGAACATCGCCTGCACGCGGATGTGCGACCCGGCGACCGGCTGTTCTACTTCACCACCTGCGGCTGGATGATGTGGAACTGGCTGGCCTCCGGCCTGGCCTCGGGCGCGACGCTGATGCTCTACGACGGCTCGCCCTTCCACCCCGACGGCAACGCGTTGTTCGACTTCGCGCAGGCGGAGAAGTTCACCCACTTCGGCACTTCGGCGAAGTGGATCGACGCCATCGCCAAGGCCGAGGTGAAGCCGGCCGAGACGCACGACCTCTCCGAGCTGCGCGCCATGCTGTCGACCGGCTCGCCGCTGGCGCCGCAGGGCTTTGACCACGTCTACCAACACATCAAGGCCGACCTGCATCTGGCGTCGATATCCGGCGGCACCGACATCATCTCCTGCTTCGTGCTGGGCGTGCCGCTGCTGCCCGTCTGGCGCGGCGAGATCCAGGGGCCGGGCCTGGGCATGGCGGTCGACGTCTTCGGCGCCGACGGCAAGCCGCTCCCGGCCGGCGAGCAGGGCGAGCTGGTCTGCACCCAATCCTTCCCATCGATGCCGGTCGGCTTCTGGAACGACCCGGACGGCGCGCGCTACCGCGACGCCTACTTCGCCAGTTATGCGAACGTCTGGCGGCACGGCGACTGGATCGAGCGCACCGAGCACGGCGGCTATGTCATCAGCGGCCGTTCCGACGCCACGCTGAATCCCGGCGGCGTGCGCATCGGCACGGCGGAGATCTATCGCCAGGTCGAGGCACTGGACGAAATCCTGGAGGCCATCGTCATCGGCCAGGCCTGGGACGACGACACCCGCGTCGTTCTGTTCGTGCGGTTGAAGGAGGGCATCGCGCTCGACGACGACCTTTCGAAGAAGATCCGCGACCGCATCCGCCAGAACGCCTCGCCCCGCCACGTCCCGGCCAAGATCCTCGCGGTCGCCGACATCCCGCGCACCGTCAACGGCAAGATCACCGAACTGGCGGTGACCGACGTCGTGCACGGCCGCGAGGTGAAGAACAAGGACGCCCTGCTCAACCCCGAGGCGCTCGAGATCTACCGCAACCTGCCCGAATTGCAGGCGTGACGGTATTCGCCGCGGACCTGTGAGCCCCGTCACGCTCGTGACGGTCCGGTGACCGATTCTGTGCGCGGTGTCACACCCGCTGCCCAGAAAACGCCTCGAATATTTGCCGAAAAGGCCGTTTTCCGCCGCCAGGGTGACGATCCTCACTCGGAACAACGCCGTTTAACACGACGTTAACCACAGAGCTCGAAAGTCGCTTTCGGGCGAGCAGGACAGGAGGCGGACAGATGCAGCAGTGGGTACGCGCAGCGGCGGCGATGCTCCCGGTCAACAAGACGGTCGTCGACGAGCGGGTTCGCTTCGAGGCCGATGACCTGGCGCAAGTCAGCGACTGGTTCGACCGCAACGCCAGCCTCTCGCCCTGGGCCGGTTTCTCCACCCTCGGCGGCCGTCACGCGGTGGCGCTGTTCAGCCGCGAGCCGGCCGACGGCTGCATGATCCTGGCCAAGCACGCCGACGGCACCTTTTCGATCAGCCTCCGCGGCGGTCGGGTCATCGCGCGCGAAGCCCGGCTCGGCAAGATCCTGGCGCTGCTGGCGCCGCAGGTCACCTGCCACTAGCTAGCGGTCGCTGGCGACCTCGAGTAGCCACTCCGTGAACGCCTTGATCTTTGGCAGGCCCGCCAACGCTTCCGGATAGACCAGGTAGAAGGCGTACTCGCTCGGCAAGGTGAGATCGAACGGTTTCACCAGCCGAC
>CAZVLI010000959.1:0-1854 GCA_964627965.1 uncultured Rhodospirillales bacterium | reverse complement strand
ATCCTGGCGGAGGACGTGGAAGGGCGCCGCACCGCGCTGGCGCGGATCCTGCCGATGCAGCGCGCCGACTTCGTCGAGCTGTTCACGATCATGGCCGGCCTGCCGGTGACGAGCCGGCTGCTCGATCCGCCGTTGCACGAGTTTCTGCCGCACACCGACGAGGAGCTGGCCGAGCTGGCCGAGGCCAGCGGCGTCGATGTCGACCGCCTGCGCCGGCGCACCATCCAGCTCACCGAGTCGAACCCGATGCTCGGCCATCGCGGCTGCCGCCTCGGCATCTCCTACCCGGAGATCTACGAAATGCAGGCCCGCGCAATCTTCGAGGCCGCCTCGGCGGTGCAGAAAGATGACGGCGCGGCAGTGGTACCGGAGGTCATGCTGCCGCTGATCGCCACGAAGCGGGAACTCGAGCTGCTAAAGGCGCGGGTCGACGCCGTGGCGGCGGATGTTGCCAAGGAGACCGGCGTCGCGGTCGACTACCTCGTCGGCACGATGATCGAGCTGCCGCGCGCCGCGCTGCGCGCCGCCGAGATCGCCGAGGCGGCGCAGTTCTTCTCCTTCGGCACCAACGACCTGACGCAGACCACCTTCGGCATCAGCCGTGACGACAGCGCGTCCTTCCTGGAGGACTACCGCGTCAACGGCATCCTGGAGAAGGACCCGTTCGTCTCCATCGACGTCGACGGCGTCGGCGAGCTGGTGGAGATCGCGGCCGAGCGTGGCCGCAAGACACGAACCGACATCAAGCTCGGTATCTGCGGCGAGCATGGCGGCGACCCCGCCTCGATCCGGTTCTGCGAGAGCGTGAAGCTGGACTACGTCTCCTGCTCGCCGTACCGCGTGCCGATCGCCCGTCTCGCGGCGGCGCAGGCAGCGCTGAAGTCGTAGCCGGTCGGCTATACTCGAACGCGCTGCGGAAGCCCGTGGCGGTCGTGCGAGAGGTTGGCCGATGATACCCACGACGCCGTTGACGGATTCGACCGACATCGTCGGTGACGGCCAGGCGCTGCGTGAGCGTGCCGCAGCCGACGGGTACATCCTGGTCCGGGGCCTGTTACCGAGAGCCGCTGTCGTCGACGCCGCGCGGGAGCTTGCCGACACCATGGCGGCGGCGGGGTGGATACCGTCTGGCGTGCCGCTGGAAGAGGCGCCGGCCGATCTGGCCAAGTTCTGCGTCGAACCGCAGCCGGCGTTCATGACGGTTTTCTACGAACAGCTCTCGCTGCGTTGCCTGCACGCGTTGAAGCAGCATGAGAATCTCATGCGGTTCTTCCGGCTGCTGTTCGACGAGACGCCGTTCTGCCCGCCGCACTTCGTGACCCGGCTCGCCTTTCCCGGCAAGCCGGACTATGCGACGCCGGCGCACCAGGACTACGTCCATTTCGAAGGCAGCTCTGACAACTGGGCGGCCTGGATTCCGTTCGTCGAGATCGACGCCGCGCGCGGCGGCCTGGCGGTCGCGGCCGGCTCGCACCGTGGCGGCGTCCAGGACATGCGTCCCGCGCTCGGGGCTGGCCAGATGGTGATCGACGCCGATCTGGAGTCGCTCGACTGGCGCTGGAGCCCGATGCAGCCGGGCGATGTGCTGATCCACAACTGCCTGACGATACATCGCGGGCTGCCCAACACCTCGCGGACCATGCGTGTCTCGATGGATAGCCGTTATCAACCGCTATCCGCGCCGATTGGCGAGAAGTTCCTCGGCGTTTCGCACCAGATGAAGGATTGGGCCGACCTGTACGAGGGCTGGAGCGACGATGCCTACAAGTACTACTGGCGCGACCTCGACCTGGACATCGTTCCGTTCACCTATCGCTGGTACGACCGTCGCGACGAGCGAGCCATCGCGATGGG
>CAZVLI010000958.1:0-1856 GCA_964627965.1 uncultured Rhodospirillales bacterium | reverse complement strand
GAAATGCAGATGCAGGTCGACGCCGCACGGCTGCTCATCCACCGTGCGATCTCCAATGCCGAGGCCGGCATGCCGAGCATCCAGGAAAGCTCGATTGCCAAGTGCTTCGCCAACGAGATTTCACGCACGGTGACAGGCAACGCGGTGCAGCTCATGGGCGGCTACGGCTACTCCAAGGAGTACCGCATCGAACGCCGCATGCGCGACGCCTGGGGCTGGGGCATCGCCGGCGGTGCCATCGACATCCAGAAGACCAACATCGCAAGCGCGATGGTGGGGCGGCGGTTTAATCAGCGGGCGAAGTGACCTCTACGCTGTCGACCTGCCCTTTAGGTCAATTTCGTGTCAATCGACCGGCTTTGCTACAGAGGGCAATTGACTCTCAAGTGCACAACGACCATGACCATGCCGGGGATGATTGAGAGATGAAGCCAATAGGCAGCCGGAAGTGCTACGCGACGTGAGATCGCAAGCACCGGCGCTTGAATCAAATCGAAACTAAAGAAGAACGCCCATGTTGCGTAGACTGGTTTCGTATTGACGCCCTGTTCTCGCAGAAATACACGTGTCCCATGGAGCCAACCCATGACCGCGATGCACCAAAGCAAGAGCACGACAGGCGACATCGGCAAGTATCCGCACACCATCATTCTCTCCGCAGCTCACTATCAGGCTCCTCACCAACGCATCGGCACACGTCGATGAACGTACCCGCTAGTCAAAAGAAATCGCCCCAGTACTCCTTCAACGCAGACCCGGCGAAATCACTATCATGCCCGCCGAGGGCGATGCAGCAGCGAGAAATGTAGCTCAGGCTGTGAGCAATAGCCGACTTCTGCATCTGCGAGAGCGCATCCGTAAACTCGGAGAACCCCTCTGGCGCCAAGCTAGAAGCGCTCGGGGTAAGCCTTCGCAGGGTTGTATCGAAAGTCACATCCGCCTCGTAGAGCCATCGAACGCATTCGCACAGATACGCAGGAAGAAAATATCGGAACGCTTGAGACGTCATGAAGCCGAGGCAAGCGGACGCGTCACCGACGTAGTTTTGATCTAGGTCAGCAAGCGTCACTTGATCCCAAGTCTTGCCCGCGAAGTAGCGCGCCACTTGGTCTGCTTCTAGGTTGATGCCTGTGTGTGGCGTCGGCCGGATTTCGTCTTCCGACAACACAAGGGACTGGGGGAACGCTGCAATCATCCTGGCCAGAACATCTGCTTCTGAAGGGTTTAGCGAAGAGTCGCGCATCAACTGCTATCGCGCCAAATAAGCCTTCACAAGCGGATCAATGACTTCGTAGACATCCGCCTCGTCGCGTCGCAGGAAGTCTTTGCTCAGCAGCACGTCGACGGCCTGGTTCATCGACGAGGCGGCCATGCCGGCGGCAGCCAGAAACTCCTTCGATGTCGGCCTGGATGTCGGTCGCCGGGCCAGGGCGGCAAGCACCGCACGTTGATTCGTCGACAGCGTGCTGAGCGCCAGGTGAATCTCGTGGCGTTCTTTCTCGAGCAGGCTGCCCCAAAGCGCGGTGACGTCATCGGGCTTGGGCGGATTGCGGTGCCGCCAGAGCTCCAGGCAGAGCAGATTGACGTAGAACGGGTGGCGGTCCGTCAGTTCGAGAATGCGTTCCGCGGAATCGTCACGCAGCTGCTTCTGCCAACGCGCCTTGGCCGCGTCCGCGAAATAGGCGTGGTAGTGCTCGGCGGCGATGCGTCCCACGTTGAGCCGACGGCAGAGTTTGTAGAGCGGTCGCTTCCGGTTCTCGAACATCTGTTGCAGCAGCGTGCGTTCGCTGCCCAGGAACACGAAGCTCGTGGCCTTGGTGCGCTGCGCCACATTGCGGATCGCACCCTCGATCGCG
>CAZVLI010000957.1:0-1862 GCA_964627965.1 uncultured Rhodospirillales bacterium | reverse complement strand
GTTCAGCGTCGATGACCTGCTCGACCTGCCGCTGGTCGGGCCGGTTTTCGCCGAGGTGCGCGCGAAGCATCCCGACCTCGAACCGGGTCGCGTGGCGCACGAGGGTGTGCGCCGGCTGATCGGCGCGATGATCGACGACCTGCTGGCCGAGACACGGGCGCGGATCGAGCGCTGGCAACCGGCAGCGGTGGCGGACGTGCGAGCCCTGCCGGAGCCGCTAGTGGCGTTCTCCGACGACCTGAAGACCGCCGACGCGGCTCTGCGCAAGTTCCTGATGGCACGGATGTATCGGGCGCCGCGCGTCAACGAGGCGTCGGACAAGGCCCGGCGCATTGTCGCCGATCTCTATGCGTTGTATATCGCCGACCCCTGGCGCATGCCTCCGATCTGGGCCGATGGGCTGGACGCACCGGAAAGCCCGCGCACCCGGCGTCGCGCCGCCGATTTCATCGCCGGCATGACCGATCGGTTCGCCATCGCCGAGCACCAACGCCTGTTCGAGACGGACATCTGGTCGACATGAACCTGTACAACCACTTCGCCGAAGTGCTGCGCAAATGTCTGGGCGAGATCGGCGCCGCCGAGGGCTGGCCGGACGGCCTGCCGATCGACCGGATCACCGTGGAGCCGCCACGCGAGGCCAGCCATGGCGACATTGCCACCAACGCGGCGATGGTCCTGGCCAAGCCGCTGAAGCGCAAGCCGCGCGACCTGGCGGAGTTGATCGCCGGCGCGCTGGCCAAGGCCGACGGGATCGAGGCGGCGGAGATCGCCGGGCCGGGCTTCATCAACCTGCGGATTTCGCCCGACCTGTGGCGGGCACAGCTCCTGACCGCGATCCAGGCGGGCGACGGCTACGGCGACAGCGACATGGGCCAGGGCCGCAAGGTCAACGTCGAGTACGTCTCGGCCAACCCGACCGGGCCGCTGCATGTCGGCCACCTGCGCGGCGCGGTGTTCGGCGATGCGCTTTCCAGCCTACTGGCCAAGGCCGGCTACGACGTGCTGCGCGAGTACTACATCAACGACGCCGGCAACCAGGTCGACACCCTGGCCCGCTCGACCCACCTGCGCTACCGCGAGGCGCTGGGCGAGAATATCGGCGAGATCCCGGAGGGGATGTATCCGGGCGACTATCTCGTCCCCGTCGGCCAGGCGATCGCCGCCGAGGACGGCGACAAGTGGCTGGGCAAGGACGAAAGCGAGTGGCTCGGTCACTTCCGGCGCACGGCCGTCGCGAAGATGATGGATCAGGTGCGCGACGACCTCGCCGCGCTCGGCATCCATCAGAAGGTGTTCTTCTCCGAGCAGAGCCTGCATGACGACGGCCGTATCGACGCGGCGCTGGCCGCGCTGACCGACAAGGGCCTGATCTACGAGGGCGTGCTGGAGCCGCCGAAAGGCAAGACCCCGGAGGACTGGGAGCCGCGCCCGCAGACGCTGTTCAAGGCAACCGACTTCGGCGACGACGTCGACCGGCCGCTGAAGAAGTCGGACGGGGCCTACACCTACTTCGCCGCCGACATCGCCTACCACTTCGACAAGGTGCAGCGCGGCTACGCCGACATGATCGACGTGTGGGGCGCCGACCACGGCGGCTACGTAAAGCGGATGAAGGCCGCGGTCGCGGCGCTGACCGACGGCAAGGGCGACCTCGACATCAAGCTGTGCCAGATCGTGCGCGTGTTGCGCGACGGACAGCCGGTGCGCATGTCGAAGCGCGCCGGCGACTTCGTCACCGCGCGCGAGGTGCTGGACGAGGCCGGACGCGATGTCGTGCGCTTCATGATGCTGACCCGGCGCAACGACGCGCAGCTCGACTTCGACCTCACCCAGGTCAAGGAGCAGTCGAAGGACAACCC
>CAZVLI010000956.1:962-1863 GCA_964627965.1 uncultured Rhodospirillales bacterium | reverse complement strand
CGATGTCGGTCGCCAGCACCGGGCGCCGCGTCGCCTTGGCGTAGGCCAGCGCCAGCACGCCGCTACCGCAGCCGAGGTCGAGGGCGGAGTGTCGTGCCGTGCGTTGGCGGAGAACCTGGTCCAGCAGGATCAGGCAGCCCTGCGTGGTTTCGTGCAGGCCGGAGCCGAAGGCCGGGCCGGCCTCGATTTCCAAAGCCAGGGCACCAGCCGGGGCGGTGTCGCGGTCATGGCTGCCGTGGATGTAGAAGCGGCCGGCATGCACCGGCGGGAGCTGGCGCTGCGACTCCGCGACCCAGTCGCGCTCGGGCAACGGCTCCACGGTGGCGATCAGGTCGCCAAGCTCGATCTCGTCCAGCAACTGCGGCCGGTCGAGAAACAGCTCCATCTGCCAGGTTTGGCGCGCCTCGTCGGTTTCGAAATAGCTGAGCGGTAGCCCCTCGGCCTCGAAACGCTCGGCCAGCGGATCGAGCGCGGTGCGGTGACCGTGCAGCACCGCGCGCCAGAGCGGCGGGCTCAGGAGGCGGGGCCCGTGCGGGGCCAGGCGGCGGTCTCGATCAGTGCCTGGTCGTCGACCGGCGCGCCGTCGAGCTGGCCCTGCCGGCGCAGGCGCAGGATGGAAAGCACACCGAGGCCGGTCTCGGTGTCGACCAGCAGGTGGCCGGCGATCTCGAAGCGCAGGCGGTCGCCGCCATGCTCATAGGCCACCGCGCCGTCATACTGCGCCACGATTGCCGGCCGGCCGCGGTAGTCGGTTAGCCCGAGCACGCGGGTCGTGGCGGTGTTCTCGGTCGGTCGGCTGGCGGTGCGCTGCATCAGGCGCGACAGCGCCACCGGGACACCCAGGGTGTCGCCGACCTCGATCGCGCCGTCGTTGAGCGGTATGGCGAGGTAGCGAAGCGTT
>CAZVLI010000956.1:0-952 GCA_964627965.1 uncultured Rhodospirillales bacterium | reverse complement strand
CGCCAGCGCCTGGTAGTCGGCGCTATCCTTGGCCGGCGGTGTCTGGCCGCGTGCCTCCAGCGCCGGGAAGGTCAGCGCGACGCCGCGCACGGTGCCGCCGGGCGTCGCCAGCACCCGGCCACGCGCCAGCGGCGGGGTCAGCGCCGACAGCCGGCGCTCGTCGGTCTGGAAAGTGACGACCGATACATCCCAAAGCGTGTCGACCTGGACCTGGGCGGTGGCGCCGAAGCCGTGGATCTGGAAGTCGCCGTTGCCGCCGCGTACGCGGGCATAGGCGTCGAAGCGCGGCACGTTTCCGCGCACCAGATTCACCGGCTGGGCGATCGGCCCGACCGCGCCGGCATAGCCGCCATTGTCGCCGTCGACCTTGGCGACCTGCTCGGCGAAGACGGTGTAGCCCATGGTCGGCAGCAGGTCGGCGGCGGCGTAGGTCGGCAGCGGCTCGCCGAGGCTCGGCAGCTCGACTTTCGGCAGCTCAATGTCCGGCAGCGTCAGGTCGGCCAGCGGGTTATCGATGCCGATCTGCTCGCAGGCCGGCAGCAGCGCCGCGAACGCGAGCACGAGCCAGCGTGGTGTAGTTCTCGTCGTCACGCGCCGCGTTCCCCCTGCTGCGTTCACTCGACCGGCTCGACGAAGCTGTCGATCACCTTCTTCGGCCCGGCCTTCTCGAAGTCGACCTGGAGTTTATTGCCTTCCACGGCGGTGATGCGACCGTAGCCGAACTTCTGGTGGAACACCCGAACGCCGGTCTGGAAGCTGGCGCTGTCCGGATCGTCGGAGACCACGCGGGCCTCGCCCTCCAGCACCGGTGCCATGGCCTGGGCGCGGCGCATGCGTTGCCGGCCGGGGCTCACGCGGCCGCCGAAGAAACCGTCCTGGGCATAGTCGCCCTGGTCCATGAAGCCACCCACCGACAGGCCGCTGTCGGCATCCCGGGTCACGTGATCGTCGG
>CAZVLI010000955.1:623-1865 GCA_964627965.1 uncultured Rhodospirillales bacterium | reverse complement strand
AGCAGGGCGCCTGGCCGCTAGCCGTCGGCGGGATCTACCCGCCAGACAACGAGCACCTGGCGCTCTACGCCAAGCTGGCGGCTTCGCCGGAGGGCTTCGCGGAATACCTGGAGCGGTTCGTCATGGAACGCGCGGCGGCCGCCGAATGAGCGAAGACTACAAGCCGGAGGAACTGCTCGTCGGCGTGATCACGCGCCTGTTGCAGGGCGTACGCCACGTTGCCGTCGGCATGCTGTCGCCGATCCCGGGCTCGGCGTCGCTGCTGGCGAAGGAGCTTTCGGGCGGCGAGATGCGGGTCTCGGTGCTGGGCTCGCGCAAGATGAACCCGTGGACCGACGGTGGAGTCGAGCTGTTCGACTTCGCCTCTCAGGGTCGGCTCGACGCTTTCTTCCTGTCCGGCGGACAGATCGACGGGCAGGCCAACGTCAACCTGATCGGCGTTGGCGACTATCCGCAGACCAAGGTGCGCTGGTCCGGCTCCTTCGGCTCGGCCTATCTATATTTCATCGTGCCGCGCGTGATCCTGTTCCGCGACGAGCACACGCGGCGCGTCTTCGTGCCCAAGGTGGATTTCGTTTCCGCGCCCGGCACGTCTGACGAGGGTGTCTATCGGCCGGGCGGACCGTATGCGCTGGTCACCAACCTGTGCCTGTTCGGCTTCGACAAGGAGCGCCGGCGCTTCCGGCTTGAGTCGGTGCATCCCGGCCACACAGTCGAGGAGGTGCTGGACAACACCGGCTTCGAGATCGACGTGCCCGAGACCGTGCCGGTCACCGAGGGACCGTCGGCAGAGTGGCTGGCGCTGATGCGCGGCACCGTCGCCCAGCAGATCGCCGAGCCCTATCCCAAGTTCGCCGCCCGCGTGTTCGGCATCGCCGAGGCGGCCGCGTAGGAACCCCAAGACCATGACCGAGATGACTTCCGGCGGCGCGCTCGCCGGCTTCCGCGTGATCGACCTGACCCGCGTCCTGGGCGGGCCGTACTGCACCCAGATCCTCGCCGATCATGGTGCTGAAGTAATCAAGATCGAGCCGCCGCAGGGCGACGAGGTGCGCGACTGGGGCCCGCCATTCAAGGACGGCCTGTCCGCCTACTTCGCCGGCGTGAACCGCAACAAGCGCGCGATGGCGCTCGACCTCACCAAGGAGGAGGGCAAGGCGGTCCTGCTGCGGCTGCTGGAAGGCGCCGACGTCCTGATCGAGAACTTCAAGGTCGGCTCGATGGAGCGCTGGGGCCTGGGCT
>CAZVLI010000955.1:0-587 GCA_964627965.1 uncultured Rhodospirillales bacterium | reverse complement strand
CTCTCCAAGAAGTTCCCGAAGCTGATCCACTGCTCGGTGACCGGCTTCGGCAAGGTCGGGCCGTTCGGCGGCTTCCCCGGCTACGACGCGGTGGCGCAGGCGCTGGCCGGCAACATCTCGATCAACGGCTCGCCGGAGAGCGGCGCGATGCGCCTCGGCATCCCGCTGGTCGACCTCGGCACAGGCCTTTACGCCGCCATCGGTATCCTGGCCGCCGCGCAGGAGCGCAATCGCTCCGGCAAGGGCCAGAAGGTCGACGCCAGCCTGTTCAACACCGGCGTCGCGCTGATGCACCCGCACGCCGCCAACTACTTCATGAGCGGCAAGGCGCCGAACCTGACCGGTAACAGCCACCCGAACATCTCGCCCTACGACAAGTACCCGACGGCGAAGGGCGAGATCTTCATGGCGATCGGCAACAACCGGCAGTTCCGGTTCATGGCCGAGGCCATCGACGCGCCGGAGCTGGTCGACGACGAGCGCTTCGCCGACAACGCGGCGCGGCTGGCAAACCGAGACGCGCTGAACGCCATCATCGTCGCCAAGCTGGCCGACAAGGCGGCGGAGGCGAGCTCGGTCGCGCTGCG
>CAZVLI010000954.1:0-1871 GCA_964627965.1 uncultured Rhodospirillales bacterium | reverse complement strand
GTGTGGGCCGAGCTGATCCGCGTCCCGCGCGGTGTCACGCGCTCCTACACCGGGATCGCCGAGGCGCCGGGCCACCGCAGGCGCGCCGCGCGGTGGCCCGGGCCTGCGCCACCAACCCGGTTCCGCTGGTGATCCCGTGTCACCGTGTGGTGCGAGCCGATGGCGCGCTCGGCGGCTACCGCTGGGGCCTGGGCCGCAAGCAGGCGCTGCTGGAGACCGAGAGCAAGGCAGCACAGTCGTCATAGCCAACCAACGGGTTTGCTGAATTCGACGCTGTCCCCACCTCACCCCAACCCTCTCCGCCCCAGGGCGGAGAGGGAGTAGACAACGTCATTCCCGCTTCGTCCCTCTCCGCCCCGGGGGGCGGAGAGGACAGGTGAGGTGGGGGTGTCGATGAAGGGCGAAGCCGGTCCCGTTGGCGCCGGCCGCGGAATGCCGCTATCGTCTGCCGGCGTAACAGGTTTCGGGAGACGGGCACGCATGCGTGGCTTGTATGTCGCCATCGTGGCGCTGGGATTCGGTATTGGGCCGGCGACGGCTGGCACCAAGGGCGGGCTGTACGACTTCAGCTATTTCCTCGGCCAGCCGCACCCGCTGTCGGGGCAGCAGGTCGGGGTCGGCGGCGGCGCGCCCGCGCCCTACGTCCCGGCGACCACCTACGGCACGGTACCGTACAACCCCTATGGCCGGACGACGGTGGCGGCGGCCCCAGCTCAGCCGGCGGTCGCGGCAGAGCAGGATTCCGGCCTGTTCGATGGCGGCGGCGGGCTGCTGGAGCGCTGGTACATTCGCGCCGGCGGAGGCTATGACCTGCCCGACGACATCGACGACAATGCCGGCGGCACGTCGGTGAACATCGACGTCGACGACGGCTTCATGGGCGAGGTGGCCGTCGGCCGCTATTTCGGGCGCAGCTTCCGCGCCGAGCTGGAGCTGGCCTACCGCCAGACCGAGTTCACCGAGGCGATGGCCGGCGGCGCCACCGTCACCAACATCTCCGGCGACTACAAGGTCATGTCGGCGATGCTGAACGGCTACTACGACCTGCACTTCGACTTTCCGATCGTGCCGTATGTCGGCGTCGGCATCGGCATGGCGCAGATCGACATCGACAGCGTCACCATCGGCGGCGTGAACACGCAGTCGGACAAGGCCACCGAGTTCGCCTACCAGGGCATCGTGGGCTTGAGCTACCGCTTCGCCGATGACTTCGTCGCCACGGTCGACTACCGCTACTTCGGCACCGCCGGCGACAACGAGAACGCGACGATGACGCTCGCGGCAGGGTTGCGCTTCGACCTCTAGAGCAGCTCGCGCACCGGCGCGCCGAAGCTCTCCGTCGAGAAGCGTCGTGCAGTCATGGTCTCGGACCAATGATCCGGGGCGAGACCGGCCTTGCGCTTGAGATGACCGACGAAATCGGCAGGCGTGGGCAGGCTCTTCCATACCTGCGGCAGGAACAGCCCGCGTCGGTCACCATCGGCCAGGATCAGGCCGTCGCGGCCGGGTCTGAGCTTGGCGAGCAGATCGGCTTCGCCGGAGACGTCCATGTCGGCCGCGACCCCGAGCACGGATACCTCGATCGATAGCCGGTCGAAGTCGTCGCGCGTCAGCGGTGCAAAGCGCGGGTCCTCGAAGGCGGCGGACCAGGCGTTGCGCGGGCGACATCTTCCGCCAGCGTCATCCGCGGGCCGAGCGGGCCGATGCATCCGCGCAGCTCCCCGTCGAGCTTCAAGGTGACGAAGCTGGCGCGGCGATTGCGCAACTCGCGGACGAAACTGGTGACGGCGACCTCGGGCCGCTTGCCGTGTGCGAGGCCGTGGCGGATAGAGCGCGCGGCGGTCGCCAGCAGCATGCGCCGATCCTGGCCG
>CAZVLI010000953.1:0-1872 GCA_964627965.1 uncultured Rhodospirillales bacterium | reverse complement strand
GGGATTGCGGGCGCGATCGACGCCGTGCCGATCACAGACGAGGAAATCGGCCGCACGCTCGAGAACCTGGCGGTGGTGCCCCTTGGTATGGGCGAGGATCTGGAGTTTCGGATCTCCATCGCTGGCGCCCAAGAAAAGGCCGCCTTCCTTTGCTACGACGGTGTCTGGCACGTGCCGCATGGCAGCACCGCAACGACGCATATTCTAAAGCCCCAAATCGGCATGCGCGGCCAGTACGATCTAAGCCAGAGCGTCGAGAACGAGCACTTGTGTATGCGCATCCTTACCGAACTCGGTATGCCGGTCGCAGACACGGAAATCGTCGATTTCGACGGGGCGCGCGCCTTGGTGATCGAGCGCTTCGATCGATACTGGACTCAGGATGCGCGGCTGTTGCGTCGACCGCAGGAGGATTGTTGCCAGGCGCTGTCCTGTCCACCGGCGCGCAAGTACCAACGCGACGGCGGCCCCGGTATCGCCGATATTCTTGAGCTTCTCAAGGCCAGCGATCAGCCTGCGACCGATCAGCGCCGCTTCATGAAAGCGCAGATCGTCTTCTGGTTGCTCGCAGCGACCGATGGCCATGCCAAGAACTTCAGCGTCTTCCTGTTTCCGGGCGGCGGCTTCGAGCTCACGCCCCTGTACGATGTCCTCTCGACCCAGCACCTCTTTGATGCGGGAACACTCCGGCGCAGGGACATGAAGCTCGCCATGTCGCTAGGAGACAGCATTCGTTATCGCCTTCACGACATCCTGCCACGACATTTCCTGCAATCCGCCGCACAGGTCGGCATGCCGGGCGCTGAGGTGCAGTCGATCATCGATGAGCTTAAGGAGCAGGTGCCGGTTGCCCTGGACACCGTGCGCGAGCAACTCATCGCAAAAATTCCTGAGCAACTAATAGACAGTGTTTGCGAAGGCGTTGCATCGCGACTGCGACGCCTCTGACGCCGCGGCGCCTAGCGCGCCAATGCCAATCCCGTCAAGTATGGGGTATTCTGCACATATTGTGCAGAATGTCTCTCCCAGACAGCCGTTCAATGCGTCGACAGCCGGATCCATCGGCAAGCCCCCACGTGGCAGTGGTGAAGCCTGCTCAGCCACGGTCCGCTCTATCGTGTGCAGTTGTGTGGATTTGCCCGACAGCATCAAGAATGCGCCAACGATGTGCCTGACAACCCGAGTGCTCGACCGCGCATTGTTCGATTCGCTGACCTTGCCGACCGAT
This sequence comes from uncultured Rhodospirillales bacterium, assembly GCA_964627965.1. Classification (GTDB taxonomy): domain Bacteria; phylum Pseudomonadota; class Alphaproteobacteria; genus JAVKFY01. The sequence continues at coordinate 644 of CAZVLI010000953.1, read as the reverse complement.
GAAGACAACGCTGGAGTAGACGGGGTAAGACTTGCCAAGCGACGGCGAGCACTGGCCGATCATGTTGGCCGCACGCTGACCTGCGCCTACGGTCATTTGCCCGGTATGCACTACACCATCGAGATAGACCTGCAGAGTACGCTAATTGTGCATTGGGAGTGGCAGTCAACGTAGCGTCCAACGTTAACGATGGCGCATCCTACGGAGACCAGAATCTCCAGCCACGAAGAAGAAACGCAAGGAGGTCAACGATGCCGTTCTACACCTTCCTGAAACACAAAGATGCCGACACTGCCGCGAGCCGAACGAAGAAGATTCGGGTCGCCCGGAATTTGAAGAAGCTGAAAGACGAGCTGGGCAACCATTTTATCGCCTCGGGATCCGTTTGTGATCCGAGCCGCGCGGTGCGCATTGCCACCTGGAACCTCCGCGAGTTCGGCGGCAGCAGTTACAAGGGCCGTAGCTTCGAGGAGATCTATTACATCGCGGAGGTCATCTCGCACTTTGATCTGGTCGCTTTGCAAGAGATTCGCGGCGACCTCAGAGAGTTTCTGGACCTTATGCGCGTTCTCGGGCCGGATTGGGACTATATCGCCACCGACGTCACGGACGGCAGCGCCGGCAATGGCGAGCGTATGGTGTTC
>CAZVLI010000952.1:270-1872 GCA_964627965.1 uncultured Rhodospirillales bacterium | reverse complement strand
GTGTCTTTAATCTGAAACATGTCGAGGTCGTGGTGCTGGACGAAGCAGACCGCATGTTTGACCTCGGCTTCATAAAAGATATTCGCTACGTACTTCGACGTCTGCCGCCGGCCGACAAGCGCCTCAAGCGTGGCCTCCGACGCCCGCCGCCGCTCACCTTACGGCCACAGGATCATCACCATCTCGGTGCGATGACCCAAGCCGGCAACAGCGGCCGGTTACGGTCCGTTCCAGGGCGCTGACGCGGCTGCAAACGCTGTAAGGGCGGCCGACAGTGCGACCATCGCTGCCACGGGGCTCACAGGTATCGCGGCGAAAAGGCCGTGCCCCGCACCCCTTCCTTGCGGCACACTGACGACACGCAACGAGGGAGGTGCCGCGCCATGGCCTGGACGATCGCCGGCGAATACATGGAAAGCTGCAACTGCGACTACCTGTGCCCGTGCATCTATACCAACCCGCAGGGCAAGGCGACGCACGACCACTGCACCGCGCTGATGGCGTTTCGCATCGACGAGGGCAACGTCGATGGCGTCGACCTCGCCGGCTGCAAGTTCGCCTTCGTGATCAAGACCGGTCCGGTGATGGCCGACGGCGACTGGATTTTCGCCAACGTGGTCGACGCGCCGGATGAAGCGCAGCGCAACGCGCTGGCGAAGATCGCCGGCGGCGAGGCCGGCGGCATCCCGCAGCGGCTGCGCGACGGCGTGGTCAGCGACTACCGCGGCTGCGTGTTCAAGCCGATCGACTTCGGCATGGACGGGCTGAAGCGCTGGGTCGACATCCCCGACGTGCTGAGCTTTGCGGTGCAGGGCGTCGAGCCGCGCATCAAGCCGGGCGAGACCATGTTCATCGACAACACCTCGCACCCGGCCAACAGCCGCCTGGCGCTGGCGCAAGCCAGCGAGATGGTGCTGTCCGGCTTCGACCTCAGCGAGAACCTGCAGGGCGTCGGCAACAACGGCCACTTTGCGCCGTTCAGCTGGCAGAGCTAGGCGCCGCCGCCCAGGCCCTCGATCCACTTCGCCGCCTCGCGCGCGCGACGTTCGCGCAACCCCCGCGCGCGCGGCCAGAGCCGGCGCATCGACAGCAGTTGCTCTGGCACCTTCTCCGGCTTGCCGGCGCGCAGCAGGTCGCGAATGGCGCGCATCTCGGCGCGGCGATCGCTGCCTGGCGAGTCCTCCATACCGGGGCCACGGTTGAAGACGAGGCTCACCAGCACCGCCCGACACATGCCGGGCAACGTCGGCAGCGTCGGATAGGCCCGCGAGGTGTGGCCGACGAACTGCGGCAGGCTGCGGCCGATGAACACCTGCCACGACGTGGTCCAGGGAATCCGGATCGCCTTCAGCTTGTCGGCGCCGGCCTTGCTGCCGTGCTCGCCGAGCCATGGGCGCAACTTCCGTAGCGTCGCGGTCGACAGCCGCGGCCCCCAGTCGGCCTCGAAGATGTCGGCCGAGAAGCGCAGGTCATAGCCGACGCCAATGGTGATGCCCGAGGCGCCGCCGGGCCAGATCGGCATCGACGCGTGCTTCTCGTAGAAGTCGCGGCCGCCGACCTCCTCGTTGGCGATGAAAGTGACGATCGCGCGGGTGTCGGTGG
>CAZVLI010000952.1:0-260 GCA_964627965.1 uncultured Rhodospirillales bacterium | reverse complement strand
TCCGGCGATGGGTCGGGCTGGGTCGCCAGCCAGTTGACCAGCGCGTCGTCGATCTTGTCGCCGGCGGGCAATCCGGCAAGCGCGCGCGCCTCGCGCGTCGCCCGGCGGGTGTTGCGGCCGGTGAAACCGTCAGTCTCCAGCAACCCGCCTACCTTGTTCAACAGCGCCTGAACGCGCCGCAGCTCTTCTCTCGTCATGATCGCGTCCCCCTCGCGCATCTTACGCGAGGGGTTGCGACCACATGCAAGTGAGCAGTTCTG
>CAZVLI010000951.1:0-1873 GCA_964627965.1 uncultured Rhodospirillales bacterium | reverse complement strand
TACACTCTTTCCCTACACGCTGCCGGCGCGACTGGAGACCGCCGAGCTGGCGTTCAATCCGGCGGGTGCGTCCCGGCTGATCGGCGCGCGGCCGATGGCGGACGGCAACCTCACCGTCGCCGCCGGCGCCCGCGCGTTGCAGACCGGGGCGCCGATATACGGCACCGGCGTCGGGTCGAACGGCATCGGCGCTTGCGACCTGCGGACGACCGCGCGCTACCACCGGCTGCGCCTCGACATCGCCGGCGACTGGACCGAGGCGCAGGGTCTGCAGGTCGAGGCGCTGCCGGCGGGACGGAGGTGAGCCCATGCCGATCGCCATTCCCGCGCCGCGCCTGCGCCACATCGACGAGGCGATCAGGCAGATCGTGGATGCGTTGCGCGGGCTCGCCGACGGCCGTTCCAACGCCATCGGCGATGTCACGCTGACCCAGAGCGCCGCCACCACCGCGGTCGACGATCCGCGCGTCGGCGCTGGCAGCGTGATCTTGCTGTCGCCGACCAGCGCCAGCGCGGCCTCGGCCGACAGCTTCGTCTACGTGCAGTCCGTCGCCGACGGCGGCTTCACGCTGGCGCACGACAGCAACGCCGCGACCGACCGCACCTTCCGCTACGCCATCCAGGGCTAGCGCCACCCCGCATATGCACCCGCGACGGCCGCCGCCTCGGCGGCCGTTCGCATTTCCGGAGATACCCCATGGCAACGCCGGTCACCCAGACCACCACGCCCTGGCAGCCGATCGCCGATCAGCTCGGCTTCGGCTACCAGGAGGCGCGCCGGCTCTACGAGCAAGGCGGGCCGAGCTACTACCCCGGCCAGACCTATGTCGACTTCGCGCCGCAGACCCGGGCGGCGCTGAACGCGATGGAGACGCGCGCGAATGCCGGCTCGCCGTTGACCGGCGCGGCACAGGCGGCGACGCGTACCCTGCTGAACGCCGACGCGCTCGCCGCCAATCCGGCCGACGCCTACCTGCGGCCCTTCGCCGCCGGCACCGGGCCGGCGAGCCCGGCGGCACAGTATGCAACCAGCTATGCGAGCGGCGTTGCCAATCCGGCACTGGCGACGGCGACGCAGCTTGCCCGGCGGCCGACGACAAACCCGGCGCGGCGCTACGTCGAAGCCGGTGCCCGTGGCGACTATCTCGACGGCAATCCGTATCTCGACCGGATCTACGATCAGGCCGCGCGCCGCGTGCGCGACCAGGTCAATGCCACGTTCGGTGCGTCGGGCCGCTCCAGCAGCGGCGCGCACGCCGACCTGTTGTCGCGCAACCTGGGCGACCTCGCGGCCGACGTGTACGGCCAGGCCTACGAGAGCGAGCGCGACCGGCAGCTTCGCTCGCAGGATCTTCTCGCCCAGCTCGGTCAGCAGCAGTTCGACAACCGGCTCTCGGCGACGAGTCTTCAGGGCCAGCTGGCGCAGAACGACCGCGCGCAGCAGCTCGACGCCATCGGCCTGCTGCAGAGCGGCTTCGCGCAGACCCAGGCCAACCAGCTCGCGGCCGCCGGCCAGCTCGCGCGCAACTATGGCGACGCCGCCTCGCGTCAGCTCGCCGCCGCGCAGCTCGCGCCGGATCTTGCCGCCGCCGACTACGCCGACCTCGGTCAGCTCCTGCAGGTCGGTCGCGCTTACGAGGAACGCGACCTGGCCGAAGTTCAGGACGACGTGGAGCGCCACAACTTCGCCCAGACCGAGGATGCCCAGCGTCTGGCGCAGTTCATGGCGCTGCTCGGCGGCGGCACCAGCTTCCGCACCACGACGACCGACGCGCCGGAGGCCGACGGCGTGGGAACGCTGCTCGACTATGGCCAGGCCGCCGCCAACATCGCCGGCACGATCCGCAGCCTGTTCGGCTAACCCCCTTCGGAG
>CAZVLI010000950.1:0-1874 GCA_964627965.1 uncultured Rhodospirillales bacterium | reverse complement strand
CACCCATCCGGAAGCCCTCGCGCTGATCTGCGACGGGGTGAGGACCGCCGCGCGCCAGGACATGCCGCACCCCGACATGGTCGCGATGGCCGGCGGCCTGCTCACCACCGACGACGTGCAACCCGGCGTGCGTGCGATGATCCCGGTCATCTCCTTCGAGGTCGGCATGGCCGAAGGCACCAAGCTGGTCACCGTGTTCGACCCGATCAAGCCCGGCGCCGGCGCCGCCGACGACATCGTGCCGGGCGAAATCATCGCTGCCGACGGCGATATCGAGGTCAATGCCGGCCGCGACGCGGTCGAAGTCGAGGTACTGAACACCGGCGACCGCGCCATCCAGGTCCGCAGCCACGCGCACTTCTTCGAGACCAACCGCGCGCTGGAGTTCGACCGCGCCGCCGCCTTCGGCATGCGACTGGACGCGCCGTCGGGCGTCGGTGCCCGCTTCGATCCCGGCGTCGCCAAGACGGTGCGCCTGGTCAAGCTTGCCGGCACCGGCGAGGTCTACGGCGAAGGCGGCCTCACCAACGGCGACACCAACGACCCAGACGTGAAGACCAAGGCGTTGGCCGCGGCGCGTGCCGCCGGCTATCGCGGCGCCTAGGGAGGACGGACGATGGCGACGATCACCCGCAAGGCCTATGCCGAAGTCTATGGCCCGACCACCGGCGACATGGTGCGCCTCGGCGACACCTCGCTGCTGGCCGAGATCGAGCGCGACTACACCAGCTACGGCGACGAGCTCACCACCGGCGCCGGCAAGTCGATGCGCGATGGCGAGGGCTTCCAGACCAAGGGCACCTACGCCTCCGGCGCGCTCGACATGGTGGTGCACAACTGCACCATCATCGATCCCATGCTCGGCATCATCAAAGCCGACATCGGTATTCGCGACGGCCGCATCGCCGGCGTCGGCAAGGCCGGCAACCCGGACATCATGGACGGCATCAACCGGCACATGGTGACCGGCCCGAACACCACCTGCGTGCACGGCGACTTCTTCATCTGCACGCCCGGCGGGATCGAGGCGCACGCGCATTTCCTGTCGCCGCAGCAGGCCTGGCACGCGCTGGCCGGCGGCTGCACCACCATGCTCGGCATGTCGCCCGGCCCGCACTTCGACACCAGCTGCGCCGGCCCGAACATCCTGGGCCAGCTGATCCGGGCCTGCGACGAGTACCCGCTGAACTTCGCCTTCCTCGGCCGCGGCTGCTCCGATCCTGGCGCGGTGGAGGAGTCGGTGGCGGGCGGCGCGCTCGGCGTGAAGATCCACGAGGACCTCGGCGCCGCCCCGGCGGTGATCGACGGGTCGCTGATCGCCGCCGACCGCAACGACTTCTCGGTGCACATCCACACCGACACGATCAACGAGTTCACCTACTGCGAGGACACCATCGCCGCCTGTGCCGGTCGGACCGTGCACATGTATCACGTGGAGGGCGCCGGCGGCGGCCACTCGCCGGACATCCTCAAGGTCGTGGGCGAGGCCAACGTCCTGCCCTCCTCCACCAACCCGACCAACCCGTTCACGCCGGCCGCGCTCGAAGAAGGCGTGCCGATGACGATGCTGTGCCACATCCTCAACTACAAGCTGCCCGAGGATGTCGCCTTCGCGGAAGCCCGCATCCGTCCGCAGTCGATGGCGGCGGAGGACATCCTGCACGACATGGGCGCGATCTCGATCTTCGCCACCGACACCCAGGGCATGGGACGGCTGGCGGAGAACATCACCAAGTGCTGGCAGCTCGCCTCGATAATGAAGGACCGCGTCGGCCGCCTGCCTGAGGAGACGACCAAACGCGCAGACAACGAGCGCATCCTGCGCTACGTCGCCAAGTACACCATCAACCCGGCCATCGCCGCCGGGATGGACG
>CAZVLI010000949.1:0-1879 GCA_964627965.1 uncultured Rhodospirillales bacterium | reverse complement strand
CAGTGACGACCGCGCTGGAAACGCTCGAAGACGATGTCCTGATCACTCTCCGGAATGCCGACGCCGTTGTCCGCGACCCAGAGCCGGACCTCTTCCGCATCGCGGTCCGCGCCGATGGTGACCAGCCCGCCCGGCGGCGTGAACTTGATGGCGTTGCTCGCCAGGTTGAACAACGCCTGCTTGATGCGTGACTCGTCGGCCTCCATCGAACCGATGTCTTCCGCGCAGTCGACCTCGATTTCCAGTTCGCGCACCCGCGCCGCCTCGCGCGCGAGGCCCTGCACCGCGACCAGCGCCTCGCGGACGTCGAAGCGCTTCGGCTCCAGCTCCAGCCGCCCCGCCTCGATGGTGGCCAGATCGAGGATGTCGTTGATCAACGTCATGAGCTGACGCGAGGAGCGCAGGATGCCCTCGGCGTATTCCTTCTGGCGCGGATTGAGTTCGCCGAAATACTCCGCGTCGAGGATCTCCGAGAAGCCGTTGATCACGTTCAGCGGCGTGCGCAACTCGTAGCTGACGTTGGCGATGAACTCCGACTTCAGTCGGTCGGCGGTCTCCAGCGCCTCGTTGCGTTCGCGCAGCGCCCGTTCCATCACCACCGAGTCGGTGACGTCGAGATAGGTAAACAGCATGTTGCCGTCGGGCAGCGGCAGCGCGGCGAAGTCGAGCAGCCGGCCGGACGCGGCCTCGACACGGCCGGCCTGCGCCTCGCGTTCGGTCACCTGCGTGATCAACTGATGTCGGGTCTCGTCCCAGTCGCCCCGCTCGTCGAGGATCGACCGCAACGAGTCGACGATCTCGGCGATGTGCGGTTCCTGCTCCAGCAGGTGCTTGTCGAGGTTCCAGACCTGCTGGTAGGCCGGGTTGAACAGCTTCAGCCGGCCGTCGGAGCCAAACAGCGCCACGCCTTCGTAGAGGTGGTCGAGCGTGTCGCGCTGCACCGCGATCAGCGTGTTGTACGACCGCTCCAGCGCCAGCCGGTCGGTCACATCCTCGTAGAAGAACAGCAGCCCGCCCATCGGATGCGGCGAGATCACCCGGCGCAGCACCCGGCCGTCGGGCAGATATTCCAGCGACTCCGTCGGCTCCAGCAGATCGGTGTAGAGCGCCTGGATCGAAGCGCGGTAGGCGGCGAAGTCGGCCTGCTCCGGCAGCAGCCGCTTGTCGCGCATCGCGTCGATCAGTTCCTCGTGCGTCGGCTGCTCGGCGAGCCAGTCCTCGTCGAGCCGCCAGCACCGGGTGAAGGCGCTGTTGAAGTAGCTGAGCCGCCGATCAGGTCCGAAGATGGCGATGGCGGTGTTGAGGTGGTCGAGGATCTGCGCATTGGCATCGACGTGACGCTTCAGCTCGGCGCGCTGATCCTCGCGATCGGTGACGTCGATGGCGAAGCCGAGCGAACCTTCCGCGGCGGCGCGTTCGGCCACCTGCAGCGCCCGGCGTTGGCCCTCGACGACGAAGTAGCGGGTCTGGGTCTCGGCGCCGCGCGCGGCGATCGCGGCCTGCGCCATGGCCTTGGCGCTGCCCGGCGACAGCGCGCTCTCGATTTCCGGCGGCGCGCCGTCGCCGCCATGGTCGACCGTTTGCGCGTAGGCCGGGTTATGCCAGACGATGGCGCCCTCGCCGTCGCGCCGCCAGAGCGGCAGCGGTAGCGCATCCAGCACGCCGCGCCAGCGCGCGGTCTCTTCCTCGGCGGCGGCGCGCGCGGCGGCCGATTGCCGCGCACCGGACTCGGCGGCGGCAAGTCGCGCCTGCAGATCGGATTCGGCCTGACCGACCCGCAGCAACGCCGCGGCCTGGCGCGAACGTTCGCGCCAGAGCCAGGCACTCAGGGCCGCCAGAATGACGACGGCCACCGCCAGTGCGGCGATCAGCATGCACG
>CAZVLI010000948.1:0-1881 GCA_964627965.1 uncultured Rhodospirillales bacterium | reverse complement strand
GTTACCCAGATCATCGGCATCGTGGCGATCGGCGTGTTCGTCTTCGTCATCAGCTTCGTGGTGTGGGCGATCCTGAAGTTCACCGTCGGTATCCGGCTGGGCGAAGAGGACGAGCACAATGGCGCCGACCGCGCCGAGCTCGGCCTGGAGGCCTATCCGGAATTTGGTCGCGGTTCACAGACCGTGTAGCGCGGCGTTCCTCCCAACCTGAACGGCCCCGGCGGGTAACCGCCGGGGCCTTTTTCTTGCCCGCTCGATTGGTGCGAAGACAGTGCTTCAGCACATGACCGCAAGGCCCTGGCAGAATGCACAAAATGCCGGTTTGAGGGGTGTTTTCCACCGATTCGCCCACATCTGTGAACAAAGCAAAAACCGAATCGGATCAGTTACTTAGCGTTAACCATGGCAAATCGCCATTGCTTGTACCGACAGGTTGCGGCATCTACTGTATCTGGGCTGCGTTTTACATCTGTTCGCACGGCCCCGATTCGCCGCGAATCACCTGCGAATCGCCATGGACATAATCCCGGGCGCGAGGCCGGTTTGCCGCGCCCAAGACGCCGCGTGAGCCGCCATGATCAACCCGCGCCTGGACCTGCTGCCCGACTATCCGTTCCAGCGGCTGCGCGACCTGCTGAACCCGCTCGACCCGCCGGCCGGCATCGAGCCGGTGCTGATGAGCCTGGGCGAGCCGCAGCACGAGTATCCGGATCTGGTGGCCAGGGTGCTGGCCGAGAACGCGCACCTCTATGGCAAGTACCCGCCGGCCAAGGGCAGCCCGGCGCTGCGCCAGGCGATCGTCGACTGGCTCGGCCGGCGCTACGGCCTGAACCCAGGGATGATCGATCCGGAGCGGCACGTTTCGGGCCTGTCGGGCACGCGCGAGGGGCTGTTCATGTGCGCCTTCCTGGCGGTGCCGCCGCAGAAGGCCGGGGCGCAGCCGCTCGTCCTGATGCCGAACCCGTTCTACCAGTGCTACGGCGGCGCCGCGATCGCGTCGGGGGCGAAGCCGGTCTACCTGCCGACGACGAAAGAGACCAACTTCCTGCCAGACCTGGAGGCGATCTCGGCCGAGACCTGGGAACGGACGGCGCTGTTCTACCTGTGCTCGCCGTCGAACCCGCAGGGCACCATCGCCGACCTCGACTACATCGAGCGACTGATCGGGCTGGCGCGGACGTATGACTTCGTTGTGGTGTTCGACGAGTGCTACGCGGAGATCTACACCGACCAGCCGCCGCCGGGCGCGCTGCAGGTGTGTGAGAAGCAGGGCAGCATGGACAACGTGCTGTGCTTCCACTCGCTGTCGAAGCGTTCCTCGGTGCCGGGCCTGCGCGCCGGCTTCGTGGTCGGCGACGAGAAGCTGATCAAGCTGTTCCTGCGGCTGCGCGAGTATGGCGGCAATCCGATCCCGCTGCCGCTGGACGCGGCGGCGGCGGCGCTGTGGAACGACGAGGCGCACGTGGCGCCGAACCGCGCCCGCTACGTCGCCAAGTTCGACGAGGCGGAACGGATCTTCGGCAACCGTCTCGGCTTCTACCGGCCGGGCGGCGGCTTCTTCCTGTGGCTCGACGTCGGCGACAGCGAGGCGGCGACGGTGAAGCTGTGGACCGAAGCGGCGATCCGGGTGCTGCCCGGCGCCTATCTCGCCGTCGGCGAAGAGGGCCAGGAGAACCCCGGCGCGCGCTACATCCGCGTCGCCCTGGTCTACGACGAGGACACCACCGCAAAGGCATTGCGCCGCATGGCCGAGGTGCTCTGACATGGCTGGATCGACCGTCAACCGCCCGCGCGCGAACTTGCTGCCGCCCGGCGCGCGCGCCTTCCTGGGTCGGCGCGCGGCAGAGCGGCTACGGCTTTCACTCGTCGCGCGACGGGCAC
>CAZVLI010000947.1:0-1882 GCA_964627965.1 uncultured Rhodospirillales bacterium | reverse complement strand
CTGGATGTTGGTCGCATCCGACGAGGCCACGTCCGGCTCGGTCATCACGAAGCTGGAGCGAATCTCGCCTTCGAGCAGTGGGCGCAGCCAGCGGTCGTACTGCGCCGGCGTGGCGAACATGTGCAGCAGTTCCATGTTGCCGGTGTCCGGCGCGTTGCAGTTGAACACCTGAGGCGCCCACTCGATCCGCCCCATGATCTCGGCCAGCGGCGCGTAGTCGAGGTTGGAAAGGCCCATGCCCGGCTCGTCGTCACGCAAGCTCGGCAGGAACAGGTTCCACAGCCCTTCCTCCTTCGCCAAGGCGCGCAGGTCGCCCAGGAAACTGAAGGGGTAGATGCCGGCCTTGGTGTCGTCGTGCGCCTGGCCGACGCGTGGGATCACGTGGTCGTCCATGAAGCGCAACAGCCGTAGCCGCATCTCTTCGCAGGTCGGGGAGAATTCGAAATCCATGGTCGGTTCCTCCGTCGGACACTCGGTCGCTCCATCTTGCGCCTTCTTTTTCAATCATTGAAGTTGAGAGTATGAATGGACCGACATTCACCAGGGTGATGATTTGCGATGCAGCTGCAGAAGCTCGACTTGAACCTGTTCGTGGTCTTCGACACGATCTATAGCGAGGCCAACCTGACCCGCGCCGCCGAAGTCCTGAATGTCACGCAACCGGCGGTCAGCAACGCGCTGGCGAGGCTGCGACAGACGTTTCAGGACAAGCTGTTCGTGAAGGCCGGGCGCAGCATGCAGCCGACGCCGGTGGCGCAGAACCTGATCGGGCCGGTGCGTCAGGCCCTGCGCCAGCTCCAGGCAAGCGTCGACGAACGCGAGCGTTTCGCACCGGCGACCTCGGCGCGCCGCTTCAACCTCGCGGTCCGCGACATCACCTGCTCGCTGCTGCTGCCCGACCTCATGCGCGCCTTTCGCGAGCATGCGCCGCACGCCCGATTGCATTGCCATGAGGTCGACCGTCGCGACTTGGTTCGCGAGCTTGCCGCCGGCAGCCTCGACGTCGCCATCGACATTCCGCAGCTCGACAAGTCACGCCTGAACAACCGCCCGCTGATCGCCGACGAGTATGTCTGCGTGTTGCGACGCGGCCACCCCGCCGCCGAAGCCGAGCTCGCCCTGGACGCGTTCCTGGCGCTGGACCACGTGACGGTATCGAGCCGGCGCCGCGGACGCGGCTATGTCGACCTGGCATTGGCCCGGCTGGGCCACCAGATCGAGCCGACGCTGCGATTGCAGCACTACCAGCCGGCGTTCCACGTGGTGATGGACAGCGACCTGGCGCTGACCGCCCCGGCGCGCCTGGCCCGCCGCTACGACGTGGAGATCCTGCCGCTACCGATCGCGGTGCCGGCGCTGGAATCGTTGCTCTACTGGCACAAGGGCGTCGATCACGACCCAGCCAACACCTGGTTCCGGGAGCTGATCGCGCAGGTGTTGGGCTGAGTTAGCCGCCGCTCGGCGGTGTCGGCTGGGCCTCGCGCAGGAGCACGATGGAGATGCGCCGGTTGGACGGCAGCGCCGGATCCTCCGGGATCAGCGGCTCGGTGTCCGCCTTGCCGGTGACGTAGGCGATGCGCTGCGCATCCAGGCCGGCATCGAGCAGCGCCCGCCGGCTGGCATTGGCGCGGTCGGCCGACAGTTCCCAGTTGCCGTAGCCGGCGCGGGAACGGAACGGCAGCGAATCCGTGTGTCCGGTGATCGCGATGCGGTTCGGCATCGACTGCACCACCTTGGCGATCTTCTGCATCAGGACCGCCGCGCCGCCGTCCATCGTCGCCGACCCCGACGAGAACATCGACTGCCGCTCCTGGTCCACCAGCTGGATGCGCAGGCCTTCCGGCGTGTTGTCGATGATGAGCTGGTTCGCCCTGGCCGCCAG
>CAZVLI010000946.1:0-1888 GCA_964627965.1 uncultured Rhodospirillales bacterium | reverse complement strand
ATTTGCCGTCCGGCATTGTCGTTGCCTGCCAGGACGAGAAGTCGCAGCACATGAACCGCGCGAAGGCGATGAAGATCCTGCTCGCCCGGCTCTACGAGGCCGAGCGCGAGGCCCGCGACACCGAGCGGGCCGAGTCGCGCCGCAGCCAGGTCGGGAGCGGCGACCGCTCCGAGCGCATCCGCACCTACAACTTTCCGCAGAACCGGATCACCGACCATCGCGTCGAGCTGACCCTCTACAAGCTCGACAAGTTCATCACCGGCGAGGCGGTCGACGAGGTGGTAGACGCGCTGGCCACCGAGGATCAGGCCCAGCGGCTGGCGGCGCTGGAGGCCGAGGGCATGGCGTGAGCCGCGACGCCACGCTTGGCGAGCGGCTCGACCGTGCCGTGGCGCGGCTGACCGAGGCCGGTGTGCCGGAGGCGCGACTCGACGCGGAACTGCTGCTGGCGCACGTCCTGGGCGAGGAGCGCTGGCGCCTGCGGTTCCGCCGCGAGGAGCGGCTGTCGACCGATGACGGCGCACGTTTCGACGCATTGATCGAGGGCCGTGCCGCGCGCCGGCCGGTCTCGCGCCTGCTTGGCCACCGCGAGTTCTGGAGCCTGGATTTCGCCGTCGACGATGCCGTTCTCGACCCCCGGCCTGATTCCGAGGCGCTGGTCGAGGCGGCGCTCGCCACCGTGCCGGATCGGACCGCGGCATTGCGTATCGTCGATCTCGGCGTGGGCTCGGGCTGCCTGCTCCTGGCGCTGCTGAGCGAACTGCCAAATGCCGTCGGGCTTGGCGTCGATCGTTCGCCCGACGCGATTCGCACCGCGCGCGCCAATGCCGCCACGCTGGGCCTGGCGAATCGTGCGTCCTTCGTCGTCGGCGACTGGGCCGCCGCGCTGCCGGATGGCGTCTTTGACCTGGCGGTAACCAATCCGCCCTACATTGCGCGTGACGAGTTGGCCGGCCTGGCGCCGGAAGTGACGCGGGGCGATCCGCGTCAGGCGCTGGATGGCGGTGACGACGGTCTGGATGCCTATCGCGTGCTGAGCCCAGAGCTGGCGCGGCTTCTACGTGCCGAGGGGCACGCGGTCCTGGAGCATGGCGCGTCCCAGGCCGATGTGGTTGCCGGCCTGCTGGAGAATGGTGGTCTGGCGGTGTCGCGCCGGGTGCGCGATCTGGCCGGCCACGAGCGTTGCCTGGTCGCAACGCCGCGATGCAGAGATGCCATAGAAGGCGAAATTAGGCTTGGAATGCGGCCACAGGCCGGCTAGGTTCGCGGGGCATCACAGCAGGATGTATGTGGGTTTTTCGTCGTGGTCAGAGGCCACGGCGCGACGTAGCCCATCCTGCGCCGCTGAACGGTCGGGGGACTTCGGACGGCTCGATTGATGCGTTTCTGACAGATGCGAAGAATCTGACAGCAGGTCGAAACAACACAAAAGTGAGTTGGCATGAGACAAGGGTCAGCGCCCAAAAGGGGTCGCGGTCGGTCTGGTGGTCGACGGGGGTATGTGAACGCCGCCAATCGTACCTACGACAGCAATGGGCCGGACGTTAAAGTCCGGGGCACTGCCGCCCACATCTACGACAAGTATCAGGCCCTGGCGCGCGACGCCTCTTCGTCGGGCGACCGCATCGCGGCCGAGAATTACCTGCAGCACGCCGAGCACTACTTCCGCCTGATGGCGGCGCACGCGGCGGCGCAGCAGTTGCAGCAGCAACAGCAGCAGCAGGGCGGCCAGCCGGCCAATGGCCAGCAGCCGCGCGCGAATGGCCAGTCCTCCGAGCATGTCGCCGAGGGCGACGGCGAGGAGATCGACGCCAGCGCCGAGAACGCCAACGCCGAAGGCAATCGCGCCGACAATGGCGGTGGCGAGAACAGCGGCGGCGGTAACAAC
>CAZVLI010000945.1:0-1894 GCA_964627965.1 uncultured Rhodospirillales bacterium | reverse complement strand
TGTTCGGCGGCGCGGGCGACGACACCCTGACCGGTGGGACCGGCGACGACACCCTGACCGGCGGCGACGATCCCGACACCTTCGTCTTCGCCGCCGGGCAGGGCAGCGACACCATTGGCGATTTCGCGCCGGGCAGCGATACGATCGTGCTGATCGGCGCCACCGTCGATGCGGTGACGATCGTCGACACCGATGCTGGCGCGCGTCTCGTCTTCGAGACGTTGCCGACGACGGCGGTGACGTTCACCGGCCTCGCCGCGGCCGACCTCAACGCCAGCGATCTGGTGTTCGGCTAGGCGAACGAGAGGGGGGTATCAAGTTGATCGACCTTTCAGTTGTGGGCTCGTCGGCTGCCTTCGCCGGCCTGCTTCCGAGCCATGATCTCGGCCAGGGCAATGTCGGCGGCGCCGGCGACCTCGATGGCGACGGCATCGACGACCTGCTGCTCGGCGCGCCGGGCGGCAATGGCGGCACGGGCACGCTCTACATTGTCCGCGGCACCACCACGACCTTCAGCACCGATCTGACCGGTGCCGGCAACATCAACGGCACGGACAACAGCCTGTTCGGTTTCTCCGTCGCGGCGGCAGGAGACGTCGACGGCGACGGCAATCCCGACCTGATCGTCGGCGCGCCGGGCACTGCCCCGAACAACACCGGCACTGCCTACATCGTGTTCGGCCCCGTCGACATCACCAATGCCACCGACGTGACGTCGATCGCCGACCTTGGCACGATCGGCGGCGTCAACGAGGGCGCCTTCGCCGGTTTGGAGGTCGCGGCGGCCGGCGACGTCAACGACGACGGCTTCGACGACCTGCTGGTCAACTTCCGCACAACGACCGACAACGGCCTTACCTTCGGCGAGGTACGCCTGGTGCTGGGCAGCGACACCATCGCCGGTGCCACCGCGCAGCAACTGTTCGACGCGTCGCTGAAGCAGATCGGCGACCAGGCCAACGACGAACTCGGCCGCGACCTCGCCTTCGGCGACATCAACGCCGATGGCGCGATCGACTTCGTCCTCGGGGGCGCGCCTGGCTTCGACGGCACCCGGATCCTGCTGGGCGATGGCAACGGAGACTTCTCCGTCAACGGTGGCCTGATTCCGACCAGCGCCAGCCTCGACGTCGACAATGCCGGTGTCGGCAGCGAGACCAACGTCGCGGTCGGCGACTTCGATGGCGACGGCTTCGATGATATCGTCATCGGCACACCGGACTACGCCGCCGGCGGCACCAGTCGCGGTGGCTTCCATGTCGTCAAGGGCAGCGACAGCCCGACCAGCGGCAACCTGTTCTTCATCCGCGCCGGATTCGCCGTTGGCGAGGAGGACAACGATCGCGTCGGTCGCTCGGTGACGAGTCTTGGCGGCGATTTCAACGGCGACGGCATCGCCGACTTCGTCGTCGGCAGCGACGCCAACGAGGCCTACCTGGTCTTCGGTGGCGTTCACCTGGACAGCTTCCTCGGCAGCCTCAACGACTTCGACGACTTCGGTCGCCGGATCATTGGCGCCAACGACGGCGACATGGCCGGCTTCTCGGTCGTCGCGCCCGGCGACGTGAACGGCGATGGCCTGATGGACCTCGGTGTTGGCGCGCCAGGCGCGAACGGCGGCGCCGGCGTCTTCCACCTGATCCTGGGCAGCTTCTCCGCCGCCGCGACCGCCGGCAACGACAGCCTCACCAGCGGCGCCGATGCCGATGCCATCGACGGCGGCGAAGGGCTCGACACCATCTTCGGCAACGGTAGCAACGATAGCCTGACCGGCGGGCCGGGCGACGACCTGCTGGCGGGCGGTACCGGCGACGACTCGCTCGATGGCGGCGACGACAACGATGCGCTCTACGGCCAGGGGGACAACGACACGCTGCTCGGCGGTGGCGGTGAC
>CAZVLI010000944.1:0-1896 GCA_964627965.1 uncultured Rhodospirillales bacterium | reverse complement strand
CGGGTTGATCTTCGTCGGCATCGACGTGATCGGCGACTACCTGACCGAGATCAACGTCACCTCGCCGACCGGCATCCAGGAGGCCGGTCGCTACGACGGCACCAACCTGGCCGGGTTGATCTGGGACGCCATCGAGAAGCGCTTCGCCGAGGTGAGCGAGCGACACCCGGCATGACCGAGCACAACCCCCGCGCGCCCGAGACGGTCGACTTCGGCCGCGCGGCCGGCGACTACGCCAAGCATCGCCACGGCTTTCCGCCGGCGCTGTTCGACCGCATCGTGGCGCTTGGCCTGCTACGGCCCGGGACGGTAGCGCTCGACCTCGGGACCGGAACAGGCACGGTGGCGCGCGGGCTGGCACAGCGCGGCGCGACGGTCACCGCGCTCGATCCGTCGACGGCGCTGATGGAGGAGGCCCGTGCGCTCGACGCCGCGGCCGGGGTGAGCGTGGACTATGTCGAGGGCAAGGCGGAGGACACCGGCCTGGCGGCGGACGGCTACGACCTGATCGTCGCCGGGCAGTGCTGGCACTGGTTCGACCGTCCGAAGGCGGTGGCGGAGGCGCGCCGGCTGCTGCGGCCGGGCGGCGTCCTGGCGATCGCGCATTTCGACTGGCTGCCCTTGCCGGGCAACGTGGTCGAGGCGACGGAGAAACTGATCGTCGCCTACAACCCGGCGTGGAAGATGGGTGGCGGCGCCGGCATCTATGCCCGCTGGTATACCGACCTGCGCGCCGGCGGTATCGCGGACGTGCAGGGCTTCTCGTTCGACACCGATGCGCCGTACACGCACGAGGCGTGGCGCGGTCGCATCCGGGCCAGTGCCGGTGTCGCCGCCAGCCTGGACGCGGCCACGGTCGAGACGTTCGACGCCGAACTTGCCGGGATCCTGGCCGAGCGCTTTCCGGACGATCCGCTGGCGGTGCCGCATTGCGTGTCGGCGGTTTGGGGAATCCATCGATGAACCACGCCAAGATGCTGCGCGACGCGGCGCGCGCCTTCGCCGACCGACCAGCGATCTCGCTCGGGACCGAGGTCGTCGCCACCTACGGCCAGCTCGGTGCCAGGGTGGCGAAACTGGCCCGAGGCCTGCGCGAGACGTTGAACCTCCAGCCCGGCGACCGCGTGGCGCTGACCATGACCAATCACGTCGCTTTCCTGGAGGTGCTGTACGCGATCTGGCATGCGGGGCTGGCGGCGGTGCCGGTGAACGCGAAGCTGCACCCGCGCGAGTTCGCCTACATCCTGGAGAACTCCGGCGCGCGGGCTTGCTTCGCCACGCCCGACCTGATGGACAAGATCGCGCCGCTGGCCGACGAGGTGGCGACGCTTGAACGGGTGATCGAGGCTGGTGGATCGGAGCACGAGACGCTCGCGGCGAGCGAGGCGATGGACCTCGCCGACGTCGACCCGACGGCGCTGGCCTGGGTCTTCTACACCTCGGGCACGACCGGGCGCCCGAAGGGCGCGATGCTGACGCACCGCAACCTGACGTCGATGGTGATGAACTATTTCGGCGACGTGGACTGGGTCGAGCCGACCGACTGCATGGTGCATTGCGCGCCGCTGTCGCACGGCTCCGGGCTCTACGCGCTGCCGCACGTCGCCAAGGCGGCGAACAACGTGATCCCGGTCAGCGGCGGGTTCGATCCGGCTGAGTGCTGTCGCCTGATCGAACACTGGCCGGGGATCACCTTCTTCTTCGCGCCGACGATGATCACCCGGCTGATCAACTCGGCCGCGATCCGCGAGACCGACCTCACGCACCTGAAGACCATCGTCTATGGCGGCGGGCCCAGCTACGTGCAGGACACGCTGAAGGCGCTCGACACGCTGGGGCCGGTGCTGATCCAGCTCTACGGCCAGGGCGAGGCGCCGATGACCATCACCGGCCTTT
>CAZVLI010000943.1:0-1901 GCA_964627965.1 uncultured Rhodospirillales bacterium | reverse complement strand
GGGAACGTCGTCCAGCCCTGGCCCTCCTGCCACTTGGCGATGCCGGGCGAGTAGCGCGCGGTCGACGACGACACGCGCGGCTGCTGGCCGTCGCCGGCGGTGTACTGGAACCGGCCGGAGACGTAGATCGTCGACGGCGTGGTCGAGGCGTCGACCGTGATCCGCCGCACCCGCGCCTTCTGGCCATGCTCGCCCGGCGGCACCGGCTCGTAAGACCTGGTGTCGAAGTCGTAGCGATGCAGTTTCGCCGAGTTCCCGTTCAGGATGCCGGCGAAGGTACCGCCGATGTAGAGGTCGTTGCCCTGCGGGTCGTAGGCGATCGCCTCGATCGAGCCGGTATCGGACACCGTGCCGTTGTACTGGAAGCTGCCTAGCGGCTGCCATTTGTTGGCGGTCGGCTCCTTCGGGTCGTACACCGCCAGCGCGTTCACCCGGTGAAACCGCGTGCCGCCGGGGTTGTCGACGCGGGTGAAGCCGCCAGCCACCACCAGCCGCTCGTCCGGCAGCCAGAGGAAATCGTAGATCTGTCCGTCCGGGCCGGCGCCGCCCTTGTTCGTGTGGAAGTAGACCACGGCCTCGTAGCCGGCCTCGGGCGACCAGGTCCACAGATGCCAGAGTTCGTTGCGCAGCTGCTTGGTGATATCGGTCGCAGCGACGCCCGGCGACCAGGCGCCCGACATCCACAGCTTGCCGTCGTGCCACTTCACCTGGCGGATGCGCGGCTTCCCCGCACCGTCGGCCATGCCCGTCGCCGGCGTCATCTGGGTGGTCTTGGCCGGCGCCGGGAATTGCCGTGACCAGTGCTCGTCACCCGGCGCGGCGAACGCAGCCCCCGCCCACGCGAACGCAACCGCGAAGATCGACCGCGACAACCAACGACGCATGACAAGTCCCCCTGACGCCTCGACACCACGCATGACGTAGCCCAAGCCTAGCATGCGCGCCGACCGCTATGGCGCGGGCAGGGAGATAATCGGCGCCTGGCGGCTAGTGCAGGACGCGCGTGGCCTCGCCGGCCCGGATCGCCAACCCGCGACGGTTCAGGGCAGCGGCGTAGGCGCGAGCGCGGCTCGCCAACAGGGGGATCGCCGCCTGGCCGACCAGGTCGCGGGCGTGGTCGGCAACGTCGTCGCCGTCGCCCATCTGCGCCGCGCCGACCAGGGCCGCCAACCGGAGTTCGTCGTGCCAGACACAGGGGCAGCAAGCCGTGTGGTACTCCAGCCGCCGATGCGCGCCGGCGCACAGCGCCTCGATCAGGCGCGCGAAGTCGGCCAGCGTCGCGCGCCCGGCCTCGGCCCCGAAACGGCCGTCATACTCGCGCCGGACCAGCGTCCAGTGATCGGGCCCGCTGACCCAGCGCCGGTAGCTCCAGATCACGAATTGCGTCGCGTCATCCAGCTCGGTGATCCAGGTCGCGTCTTGCATCGCCTCATCCTGTAATTGCAACTCATTCGCATTTGCAGAGTAGAGAAGACGCGGCGTCACGGTCAAGCGCGATGCGTCGCGCCCGCTGGACCGGCCGGCGCTTCCGCCTTATATGCTGCGGACCATGACGGGCGCCGCGTTCATCAAGATGCACGGGCTGGGCAACGACTTCGTTGTCCTGGACGCACGTGCGCGTCCGCTGCGGCTCGACAACGCCCAGGTCCGCGCCATCGCCGACCGCAAGTCCGGCGTCGGCTGCGACCAACTCATCGTGCTGGAGCCGGCACGCGACGCCGACGCCTTCATGCGCATCTACAACGCCGACGGCGGCGAGGTGGAAGCCTGCGGCAACGCCACGCGCTGCGTCGGCGCCCTGCTCTTCGCCGAGACCGGACGCGAGCATGCGGACATCCTGACCGGCGCCGGCCGCCTGCTGGCCGATGCCGCGCCGGAGGGCCGGGTCGCGGTCGACATGG
>CAZVLI010000942.1:0-1902 GCA_964627965.1 uncultured Rhodospirillales bacterium | reverse complement strand
GTTCCCTGAATCTATCTCTTTGAATTAGATCAGAATTTTCTGGGGAGCCTTCAGGTACTGACCCCATTTTTCATTTTTTCGGTTCGCGATGCATAGCCCACTGGGCTAAAGACTCGTCTGTGCCCATTGCCCTCGTCGAAATACGACAAACGCCAACGCACTCATGAGCGACTCGGATAACACGATCGCCCAAGCGACGCCGCCTGCCTCGAGCCCCATTGAGTTGGCGAGCCAGTACGACAACGGGATCTGTACGAGCCAGAATGCGACGAAATTTATCCCCATTGGAGTGTCTGTGTCGCCGGCGCCGTTAAGCGCTTGGGTCAGCACCAGACCAACCGCGAAAACGGGCAGACCAGCGCCGATTACGCGCAGGCACAGCGTCGCCATATCGGTGACCGCGGCATCCTCGCCGAATGGCGCCAGCAGGTAGCCCGGCGCGCCGACGAACAGTACACAGACGACGAGCATGAACAGGACCGTTGCGCGGGTGGCGGACCAGGCCGCCGCCCGTGCCCGGTCGGGCTTCGCCGCCCCGAGATTCTGGCCAACCAGCGTCGCGGCGGCGTTGCCCAGCCCCCAGGCGGGAAGGAACACCACCTCCATGAGCCTGAGCGCCACGGTAAAGCCAGCCACCGCCGCCGTACCAAACCCGGCGACGACGCGGATCACGACGACCCAACTGGAAGTCACGATCAGGAACTGCATAACACCGCCGAGCGAAACCCGTGCGAGCCGGGCCAGCACAGGCAGATCGATGCGCAAGTGACACAAGGCCAGGTGAATACGGCTCCGGCCGCTCACCAGATGCCAGACCTGGTAGGCGATACCGCAGCTTCGGCCGATCGTCGTCGCCACCGCAGCGCCCGTCACCCCGAGTTCCGGAAACGGCCCGAGGCCGAAGATCAGACAGGGATCAAGAATGATGTTGATGCCGTTCGCGAGCCAGAGACTGCGCATGGCAATCGTCGCATCGCCCGCGCCGCGAAAGATCGCGTTAAGCAGGAACAGGTAGAAAATGCTCGCCGACCCGGCCAGCATAATCTGCGTGTAGCCGCTGCCAACGTTTATCACGTCGGCCCCGGCGCCCATGAAGTCAAGCAAGCCGGGCGCGAACAGACCGCCAAGGATCCCGATGCCGCCGGCGAGCAGCGCACCGATCCATAGCGACTGCCCCGCCGACACGGCCGCACCCTCTTTGTCGGATTCACCGATGCGCCGCGCTACCATCGCCGTCGTCGCCATCGAGAGGCCCAGAGCCACGGCATACAGGATCGTCAGCATTGCCTCCGTGATGCCGACAACCGAGACCGCCGCTGCGCCCAGGAACGATACGAAGAAGATATCGACGAGCGCGAAAATCGCCTCCATCGACATTTCGAGCACCATTGGAACGGCCAACAGGACCAGCGCACGGCGTAGCGAACCGCTCGTGTAGTCGCGTTCCGCGTCGGTCAGAGACTCGCGCAGAAGCAGCAGCAGATTCACCGCCCCCGAGACGGACTTATCTTGTGATTGCATAGTGTTGTTTCCACCACCATCGGCGACGCCGATGGCTTATTCAGCTGAGGTTTCTGGGCACCGCCGGTGCCGGATTGACGTTCGTCGCGGGCGCGACGAGGACGTCTAGCTGTAGAGGTGGAACAGACGCTCGCGGACCACAACTACCGCGTCGGCGTTCTCGCGCGGCACGGCGACAATGTCGATGTCGATTGTGTGATCCATGGGACTTTGCTCAATAGGTTGCTGACAGCGCCGCGTACTGTGCCTTCGGGATGCAGTCCTGTCAAACAGCGTTTTCGTCTATCGCGTCGCGCTTAATCTGTAGGTGGCGCCGCAATCGAGCGCATCGCCAACGCATCCGCAAGAAGAAGGTGTCTAATTCAAAACAGTAAATGGTGG
>CAZVLI010000941.1:0-1904 GCA_964627965.1 uncultured Rhodospirillales bacterium | reverse complement strand
TGGCCACAGTCAGGAAGCCCTTCGTGTCCGCACCATGTCCGCAGCATCGCGGCGGAGCATGACACACCGTGGCGCGAAATGTCAGGGGGCGTCAAGAATTGGCGGCTGTTTTCTGGGGGATATTATCGGATACGCGATCGAGCCGTGTCCGTGCAACGGCTTAGCTAAAGACCGCCCGACGGAATTTGTAATCAGGGGGTCGCGGGTTCGAGTCCTGCCGCCGGCACCAAGAAACTCAGCATGCTTCCGGGCTCTTCGTTCACCCGAACCGCGTGAAGTCGGCAAGAAGCTCACCGGGACGCTGGCTTTCGACGCCATTGGCGTGACGGCGCAGATGCGGAGCCCGGTGCCTAGGCGCCGCCGAGTTTCTTCGCAGCCTCAAGCGCTTGGACGACAGCCGGGGCCTTCTGGTCAGGCGTCGGCTCGCGGGCCGTGAGGCGGTGGGCACGCTCGCTCGCGCGTGCTGTGACGTCGCTTGCGCAGGCATTGCTTGTGGCTGGCTCGCCCAGGCTTCTCTCTCTACAATCCGGTCATGGATGGGCGAGAGCGGTCCGTGCAATCGGCGGCCGATCCGGTCAACAGGACGCGTCGTTGCTCGGTTTGCGGGTTGGTCCAGGGCAATGGCACAGGCCTTGGTTCGTGTCGGTCACGCCAAACAGAAGCGTCGCAGCAATGCGGCTGAAAATAGATACTTCACGAGAGCGCTTAGCATGAGCAGGTCTGCCCAGCGTCTGTCGCCGTCGCATAAGCACGGATCCGGCGGCGTTGCCCATCGAGACGCGGCGCGCCGCAAAGTCGTCACCGCCAGCAGCCGTCCAGGCGCCCGTTCGGCGTTTGCTTTGGCGGTGGGCGTGGCGATTGTGCTTGGCATTTCCGCCGTCGCTGGGCCGGCTGAGGCCCAGCGTGCGGCCAAGGTCGGCGTCGACGCAGTGCGCGTCGAGACGGTGTCGCAGACGGTCCCGGTCATTGGCCGGCTGGTGGCTCGGCGTGCCGGTCCTGTGGCCGCACGCGTCGCGGCCGCCGTTAGCGAGGTTCGCGTCGACGTCGGCGACCGGGTCGAGGCTGGCGACGTGCTTGCCGTGCAGGTGCAGGATCGCATGAAGTGGACCCTGGAACTGCGCAAGGCCGATCTCGCCGAAGCCACGGCCCAGCTGGAGAGTGCCGGCTCACAGATGAACATGATCGGCCAGGAGGTGAAGCGCCTGGAGACGTTGCGCAAGAACCGTTCGGCCGCTTTCCAGCAGGCTCGCTACGACGACAAGAGGCTTGAAGTGACGATGCTGCAGAGCCGGGTCGCGGAGGCGTCGGCTCGCGTTGCACAGGCACGCGCAAACATGAACCTGGCACGCATCGCGCTCAAAGAAACCGAGATCCGCGCGCCATTCGCCGGTGTCGTCACCCTGCGGCATACCGAGGCGGGCGCGTTCCTGAATGCGGGCAGCAACGTGGTAACACTGGTCGCCACCGGCAGCCTCGAAGCCGAGGCCGACGTGCCGGCCGAACGCGTCGTCGGACTCAAGCCCGGCATAGAGGTCGCCGTCCGCGTCGGCGAAACGGTCGGTCGCGCCACCGTCCGCGCGGTCGTGCCGGAGGAGAACTCGCTGACCCGCACGCGCGCCGTCCGCTTCACGCTACATAGCGAGGTCGAGGCAGAAGAACTCGCGGCCAACCAGAGCGTTCGGGTCGAGGTGCCGATCGGCGCTGCCGCGGAGGCACTGACGGTGCACAAGGACGCGGTGCTGAACCGCAACGGCGGCAGCCTTGTCTTTGTCGTCACCGAAGGCGCGGCGACACCCCGCCCGGTCAATCTCGGTGACGCGGTCGGCAATCGTTTCGTGGTGATCGGCGGCCTGAAGGAAGGCGAAGTCGTCGTCGTGCGTGGCAACGAGCGGCTGCGGCCGGGC
>CAZVLI010000940.1:0-1917 GCA_964627965.1 uncultured Rhodospirillales bacterium | reverse complement strand
AGCCAGCGCACACCGGCGAACATCACCGCGCTGGCGATCAACGGTCGCACCACGGCACCGGCCAAGGCCAGCACGCCCACCGGTGCGATGCGCGTCGACAGCAGCAGGAAGCAGGGCAAGGTGACGGCGACGACGCACACTCGCGCGATGGCAACCGCCTCCACCCCGCCGGTCGACGCCGCCCACAGCATCGCCGGAACGAACACGGCGACTTCGCCGGCCACCATCCAGGCATAGGCGCGGACGTAGCCCAGGGCCGTGAAGAAGGGATGGATCACGCCGGTGAACCCCATCAACGCGCCGGCCATGCCGAGCCAGCCGACCAACGGCGCGGCGCCGGTCCATTGCGGTCCGAGCAACACCAGCACCAGGTCATCCGCGACCACCGCGAGGCCGGCACCGATCGGCAGCGCCAGGGTGGCGACGAAGCCGACCGTGGCGAGATAGGCCCGGGCGGCTTCCAGCGGCTGTTCGATCAGCTTCGCGTAGGTCGGCAGCAGCGCCCGACCGATCGGCCACAGCACTTCGAGCGACGGCGTCACCGCCACGTCGTTGGCGATGTAGTAGTTCGCCAGCGGAGTCGTGCCCGCGAAACGCGCGATCACGAACTGGTCAAACTTGCGGCGGAAGAAGTCGATGGCATGGGTCAGCACCAGCCAGCGCGTAAACCGCCAGAGCTCGCCGAGCCGCGCCACGCTCAGACGAGGCCGGTAGGGCTGCATCGTGTAGCTCAGCAGCACGTCGAACCACGGCGCGAGCACCATGCCGATCAGCAAGGCCCAGTAGCTGCGCAGCACGATGGCGGCGGCGATGGTGACCACGAAGCCGAGCAGCTTGCGGTAGAGCGAAAAGCGGAACTCCTTGGCGAAATCGAGATCGCGACGGAAGTTGACCACGCCGATATTCACCAGCCCGAGCCCGACGGCGCGGAAGGCCAGCACCTGGACGGCCAACTCCAGCCGTGGCTCGTCGAAGAAGTCGGCGACGAACGGCGCGGCGGCGAAGATCACCACGGTCAGCGCCGCGCCGATCATGATCTGCAAGGTCCAGGCGCTGTCGTAGTGCTCGCGGGTCGGGTTCTTCTGCCGGATCACCGTCTGGTCGATGCCGGTTTCCAGCATCACCTCCAGCAGGCCTACAAAGACCATCGCCATCGCGATGACGCCGAAATCGCTCGGCGTCAGCAGCCGCGCCAGGATCACCGTGCTGACCAGGCCGATCAGCCGCACGCACCAGCGCATCGCCACCATCCAGGCCGCGCCGCGCAGCATGTGCGGGCCGATTGTGCCGGCGGTGTGGACGGTATCGTCGTCGCGCTCGACCATCGCGCGTGCGGTTCCCCGAGGCCAGCCAAGTTGCCGGCAAAGCAGTTCAGGTTATAGCTGTTGTAAAAGGGTTACTCGATAGGTCCCGCCGCCAGGAAACAGGAGCACACAGATGCCGGAGATCAATATTCCCGAAGTCGTCGCCGAAGTGACGGCCGCGTTCGAGCGCTACGAACGTGCGTTGGTCAGCAACGATGTTGACGTCCTTATCGAACTGTTCTGGGACAGCCCCCTCACCTTGCGCTATGGCCTGGCGGAGAACCTGTACGGGATCGATGAGATCGCGAATTTCCGCCACGACCGACCCGTCGGCGATTTCAGGCGTGAGCTAACGAGAACCGTTATCACCAGCTACGGGCGCGATTTCGCCACCGCAAACACCGAATATCGGCGGATTTCTAGCGGGAAACGGGGGCGACAGAGCCAGACGTGGATGCGGACCGATGCCGGATGGCGGGTCGTGGCCGCCCATGTTAGCTGGTTCGAGGCGGAATCGGGGCAGTGATTGTCAGGACAATGTGACGCATGTCACTTGAGCGTATGAAATTTTGGCTTATGTTGAAGCTGTGACTGAGATGCTTTCCCCTCTCTA
>CAZVLI010000939.1:0-1921 GCA_964627965.1 uncultured Rhodospirillales bacterium | reverse complement strand
TCCCACAGCAGGTAGAGCGAGACCGGCAGGATCAGGTAGCAGTGCGTGAACGTCTCCGACCGGTTCCAGACGCGGATCGCGCCGGACACGGCATCGAAGAACAACCAGCCCATGAACGCGAACACGACGACCACGGTCGCCGTCGCAAGCGTCCAGGCTTGCCGGTCGACCGCCGGCGCTGTGTCCTTCTCGAACGTCATCGCAACCACGAAGCGCCTCTCCAGCTGCCCGGTTGTGCCAAAACCGTCGCGATGGTCGCGGGCGCGCCGAAACGACGCAACCTGTCCCCCGATAACGATTCCGTGGCCCACATTCCCGCAAGAAGTGTGCCGGGCGGCTGTGTGCGGATATGGGCCGGCTCAGCCAAGGCTGCGCACCAGGTGAGGCCCGACCGCGTTCGCCACCGCCACCGGCAGGCGCTGCCAGGCGGCGATGAACAGGCGATATTTCGGGTTGTTCGGGTTGTTGTCCGGAATCTGCTGACCCGGCCGCAAGTTGAACTCGTAGGCGAGCGGCGTCGGCGTGAAGCCCCAGTTGACCTTGAAGTCGAACGAGCCGGTACCGCGCTTGGAACGGCCGAAGTCGAACCGGCCGAGGCCACGCTCCGCCGCGCGGCCGATCAGGCGCCAGTACATGAAGCTCTGCGCCCCGGTTTCGCGCCCCGCCGCCATGCCGCCGGCATAGTACGGCGCGATGGTGTCGCGGTGGATGAAGCTCATCACCGTCGACAGCGGCTCGCCGCTGGCATCGAATACCGTCAGCACCTCGCAATCGTCGCCGAAGGTCGCCTTCAGGTCCTGGAAATAGCGCCGCGGAAAGGCCGGCGTGCCGTGGTCACGCAGGCTGGTCGAGTAGACGTGGAAATGACGGTCGAGATCGTCGTCCAGCTCGGCACGCAGCTTCAGGTCCTTCACCGCGCGCCGGATCACCTGTCGTTGCGGCTCCGGAACGTCAAGCAGATTGGCGGCCGGCGACGGCGCGATCTGCTTGGTGAAGGTGACGTAGAGGTCGTCTTTCGCCGACCAGTCCGGCCGCACCCGCGCGGTCTCGCGAAACTCGACGAAATCGGCACCCAGCCGGTCGCGCAGCCCCAGCGCGTGCTCGTCCAGCGCGCGCCGCGCCGGCTCGTCGTCGGCCACCGGGCCGCCGTAGACGCAGAACGGGGTGGAGGTCAGACCATTCGAGCTGAACAGACGGCTCTTCACGTGCGCCAGCGGCAGGACGCCGCAAATCCGCCCCTGCCGCTCGGCATAGACGTAGTTCGTCGGCAGGCCGAAGCTGCGCTCGATCACGCCGGCCCAGCCGGCACGGTGGCAGAAGGTGGCTTGCGGATGGCTCGCGACGTAGTCGTCCCAGCCCGCCCGCGCTCGCTCGTCGAGGGGCTTGACCTCGACCGGCGCCATCGGTCCGGACATCACCGGCCGGCCGTCAGTCGCCGTCGATGGCGGCCGCGAACGCCTGGTCCATCCGGCCCCAGCGGAAATCGCGCAGCAGACGCGCCAGCCGTGGCTGCATCCGCGACAGCCCGACGTAATGGCGGAACCGGCTCTTCAGGCTGATGCCGCTCTGCCGCGGTTGGTCCGGGTCGACCTCCCACGGGTGCATGTAGAACACGCCCGGCTGGCCATCGACGTCGTTCACCCGCGCCAGCAGTCGCTTCGACAGCGCGTAGGGGAACAGCCGGAAGTAGCCGCCACCGCTGCATTGCACGTTGCGGCCGCGAAAGCGCACCGTGGTCAACGGGATCTCGACCAGATCGTTGCCCGGCCGCGGCCGGTAGGCAAAGCGCGGCGCGTCGGGAATGCCGTAGAAGTCGTGCTTCACCGGATAGATCGACGACGAATAGGTATGGCCTTCCTCGGCCAGCACGTCGAACGCCCACTGGTTCTGCGCGTTGATCGAGAAGGTCGCGGCACGATAG
>CAZVLI010000938.1:0-1922 GCA_964627965.1 uncultured Rhodospirillales bacterium | reverse complement strand
GGCAACGCGGCGGGCCAGCGCCCGGCTCATCGGCTGCCCGAAACGCGCATTCGATTCGGCCGGTCCGATGAGCTGCGCCCACGGCAAGCGGCCGTAGCGCGCGTGCAGTGCCGCCATCCCGCGCAGCGTGCCGGGTACCGGCACCGTCCCCGTCCCCCGCCCGGCACGGAATTCCAGCGTCTCGGCGACGTTGCTCTCCCGGTCATAGGTGATGCAGATGCCGCCGCCGCCGACACCGACCGCGACGGGATAGGTCACCAGCAGCGTGAAATAGGCGGCGGTGACGGCATCCGCGGCCGTGCCGCCGGCCGACAGCGTGTCCTGGGCGACCAGCGTCGCTGCCGGTTCCTCGGCGGCGACGGCGCCGATCGCGCCGGAAACGTTGCCGACCTCGCCGACCGGCGGGCGTGCCTCGCACGCCACCATCAGGGCGGCGCCGAGTATCGCGGCAATGACACCGGGGCTTCGTTGACCTGTGCCGACGGCACCCGTAGCTTGAGATGAGGTAAGCGGAGACATGCGGTTGACCTTGTCGGTCCGACGATTCGTATCGATGTGGCTGATCGCCGTGCTGTTGATGCCGGCAGGCGTCACCGGGGCGGCGGCGCGCGGCGGTTTTTCCTTCATCCGCGACGCGGAGATCGAAAATACCATCCGCGTCTACGGTGCGCCACTTTTCGCCGCCGCCGGCCTGGCGCCGGAGGCGGTGCGCGTCCACCTGATCAACGACAAGGCGCTGAACGCCTTCGTTGCCGGCGGCCAGAACATCTTCATCTACACCGGCCTGCTGATGGCCGCGGACACGCCGAATCAAGTGATCGGCGTGATCGCGCACGAAACCGGCCATATCGCCGGCGGGCACCTGGCGCGTTCGTTGGACGCGATCCAGGACGCCAGCGCCCAGTCGCTGCTGGCGGTGCTGCTCGGCGCGGCGGTGATGATCGGCGGTGGCGGCGCGGCCGGCGGCGCGATCATCGCCGGCGGCACCCAGGCGGCGCAGCGTTCCTTCCTGCAGTACTCGCGGACGCAGGAGTCGGCGGCCGACCAGGCCGGGCTGCGCCTGCTGGACGTGACGCAGCAGTCGGCCGCCGGTCTCTACGCCTTCCTGGAGAAGCTGGGCGACCAGGAAGCCCTGCTCGCGACCAGCCAGGACCCTTACGTGCGCACCCACCCGCTGACCCGTGAGCGGCTGGCGACGATCAAGTTCCACGTCGATAACTCGCGTTTCTCCGGCAACACCGACTCGCCCGAGATGCTGAACCGCCACGCGCGGATGGTGGCCAAGCTGCACGGCTTCCTCGATTCACCGGCACAGACCATGCGGCGCTACCCGGCGAGCGACCAGTCGGTGCCGGCGCGCTATGCGCGGTCGGTGGCGCACCACCAGCGCCGCGAGACCGACAAGGCGATCGAGGTCGTCGACGGCCTGCTGGCGGAATTGCCGGACGATCCCTTCTTCCACGAGTTGCGCGGCCAGTTCCTGCTGGAGAGCGGCAAGGTCGACGAGGCGGTGCCGAGCTACCAGCGCGCGGTCGACCTGGCGCCGAACGAGCCGCTGCTCAGGGTCGGGCTCGGGCGGGCGCAGGCCTCGGCGCGGAGCGACCAGTACGTGAAGGACGCGATCGAGCATCTGAACGCGGCGATCCGGGTCGAGCGGACCAATGTCGGCGCCTGGCAATGGCTGGCGATGGCCTACGGCCGCGACAACCAGGTCGGCGAGGCGTCGCTCGCCACCGCGGAACGCTACATGCTGCTCGGCCGGTACCGCGAAGCCGGCGGCCAGGCCGGTCGCGCGACCAAGCTGCTCCCGGCCGGCAGCCCGAGCGCGCTGCGCGCGGAAGACATCAAGCAGGCCGCCGAGTCCGCGCAGAAGAAGCGCGAGGGTCGCTAGATCGCGGCGGTCGCGGGCCGCCGGACGATGA
>CAZVLI010000937.1:0-1926 GCA_964627965.1 uncultured Rhodospirillales bacterium | reverse complement strand
ATTCGTGGTCCTTGGTGTAGCGGGTTTCTGCCATGGTGCCCTCACTTGCCCCGGAAATAGCGCTGCGGCACGAACGGCATCTTCGCCACCGTGGCGTCGTGCCGCTTGCCGCGGATGGTCAGGCCGACGGGTGTGTCGGCCTTGGCGTGATCGACGGCGACGTAGCCCATCGCCACCGGCCCCTCCACGGTCGGCCCGAAGCCGCCGCTGGTGATGGTGCCGATGGCGTTGCCGTCGGTATCGGTGATCTCGGTGCCCTCGCGGGCCGGCGCGCGGCCGGCCGGGCGGATGCCGACGCGGCGTCGCGTGACGCCCTCGGCCAGTTGTTTCTGGATCGTCGCCGCGCCGAGGAAGCCGCCTTCCTCGCGCCGGCGCTTGCCGACCGACCAGGTCAGCGCCGCCTCGACCGGCGTCGTCGTGGCGTCGATGTCGTGGCCGTAGAGACACAGACCGGCTTCGAGGCGCAACGAGTCGCGCGCGCCGAGCCCGATGGGGAGCACCGCCTCGTCGGCCAGCAGCAGCTCCGCCAGTTCCACCGCGCGGTCGTTCGGCACGGAAATCTCGAAGCCGTCCTCGCCGGTGTAGCCGGAGCGGCTGACGGTGCAAGCGATGCCGGCGACGTCGAGTTCCTGGACCTGCATGAACACCATGTCGGCGCTGGCCGGCGCGTGCCTGGCGAAGACCGCCGCCGCAGCCGGTCCCTGCAGCGCCAGCAGTGCGCGGTCGTCCAGGGTTTCAAGGCTGGTGCCGCTGGGGAGATGGGCGCGCACATGCGCCGTATCCTCATCCTTGCAGGCGGCGTTGAACACGGCGAGCAGGTGGTCGCCCATGTTGGTGATCATCAGGTCGTCGAGGATGCCGCCGGCCTCGTTGGTGAGTTGCGTGTAGCGCATTTGGCCGGCGCCAAGGCCCTTGATGTCGCCGGGCACCAGCGCCTCGATGGCCGCCGCCGGATCGCCCCCGGCGATACGCACCTGGCCCATATGCGAGACGTCGAACAGGCCGGCCTGGGCGCGGGTGTGCTTGTGTTCGGTGAGAATGCCGGCGGCGTATTGCACCGGCATCTCGTAGCCGGCGAAGGGCACCATCTTGCCGCCGCGCGCGACGTGCAGGTCGTGCAACGGCGTTCGTTTCAGGTCCGTGGATGCATCGTCCAAGGCCGGCCCTCCGACATGAGTCCCGCTCGCGCCACCATTGGCGCGAACGGCCCCCTCTGTCGTCGGACCTGAGAGATTTCCCCGCGGCCGGCGCAACGACGTCCGGCCGGGGTTCCCCCCTTCGGTGCGGCGCGCTCGGGTCGATGGCGACCGTGCCGCTTTCCAGAGTTCCCGGCCCCCGCGGTCCGTTTGCCTGAGCGTTTCCGGGGCGGTTGCGCCTTCGGCGCCGATCCTCAGATCGGTCTCTTCCGCGGGGTCCATCGGGTATGGCCGGCGGGCGGCGCCACCATCGAGACCGCCCAGCCGTCGCCATTCATACTAGGCGGCGAGGTCGGAGAGTCAAACGGAGGCGGCCGGCAAGCGGTTCGGGCGGAAGGGCGACAGGTCCAGCGAGGTCCGCCCATCGAGAAGCAATTCCGCCATTGCCTCGCCCGTCGCCGGGGCATTGAGGATGCCCCAGACGCTGTGGCCGGTGGCGACATAGGCGCCGGGCGCGCCGGGGACAGCGCCAATCAACGGCAGGCCATCGCGGGTGACCGGGCGGTAACAGGCCTGGCGGGCGACGATCTCCGAACCGGCCAGCACCGGCGATAACGCACGGCAGATCGTTTCCAGGCGCTCGATGGCACCGTTGTCGGGCCGGACATCGGCCGGATCGACCGGCAGCGGGCTTTCCGACGACACCGCGCAGACATAGGTGGTGCCGTCCGGACGCGGGAAGACTTCCGGCGATTGCTGCGTGCCGTCGGCTTCCAGCACTTCCGCGAAC
>CAZVLI010000936.1:0-1929 GCA_964627965.1 uncultured Rhodospirillales bacterium | reverse complement strand
TGCGCGAGATCACCAAGGCCCACGGCTCGCTGCTGATCTTCGACGAGGTCATCACCGGCTTCGGCCGCCTGGGCTCCTCCTTCGCGGCGGAGTATTTCGGCGTGAAGCCGGACATGATGTCGTGCGCCAAGGGCCTGACCAACGGCACCATCCCGATGGGCGCCGTGGTCTGCCGCGACGAGATCCACGACGCCTTCATGACGGGCAACGAGTCCGGCATCGAGCTGCCGCACGGCTACACCTATTCCGGCAGTCCGGTGGCCGCCGCCGCCGGCGTGGCGACGATGGAGATCTACCAGGAGCAGGGGGAAGAGATTCTGGCTGCAGGAAAGGAACGAACGCTGGAGCTCGCCTCCCAGTACTGGGAAGACGCGATCCATTCGCTGAAGGACGCGCGCCACGTCATCGACCTGCGCAACCTCGGCATCATCGGCGGCATCGAGCTGGAGCCGCGCCCCGGCGAGCCTGGCAAGCGCGCCTACGAAGCCTTCGTGCGCGCCTACGAGAAGGGCGTGCTGATCCGCGTCACCGGCGACATCATCGCGCTGTCGCCGCCGCTGATCGTCGAGAAGGAACACATCGACCAGATGATCGGCACCGTCGCCGAGGTGCTGAAAGAGGTCGATTGACGCTTCGCCGTCATGCCCGCGAAGGCGGGCATCCAGGGCAACCTGGCGAGACTATTGCGAGTAGGAACCGTTGTATGGATTCCCGCCTGCGCGGGAATGACGTGTTGGCGTAGGAGAACCAAATGCGCGTCGGGGTGCCGAAGGAGATCAAGACCCAGGAGCATCGCGTCGGTCTGACGCCGGGCTCGGTGCGCGAGCTGGTGCACAACGGCCACGAGGTGCTGGTGCAGCACAATGCCGGCCACGACATCGGCATGGACGACGAGGACTACGTCGCCGCCGGCGCCAAGATCGTGCCCGACGCCGCCAGCGTCTTCGGCGAGGCCGATATGGTGGTCAAAGTGAAGGAGCCGCAGCCGGAAGAGTGCAAGATGCTGCGGCCCGAGCAGGTGCTGTTCACCTATCTCCACCTGGCGCCCGATCCCGAGCAGACCACCGCGTTGATGGAAAGCGGCGCCATCGCCATCGCCTACGAAACCGTGACCGACGCGGCCGGCGGTCTGCCGTTGCTGTCGCCGATGAGCGAGGTCGCGGGGCGCATGTCGATCCAGGCCGGCGCGCACTGCCTGGAGATCACCCAGGGCGGGCGCGGCATGCTGCTGGGCGGCGTGCCGGGCGTGCTGGCGGCCAAGGTGGTGGTGCTGGGCGGCGGTGTCGTCGGCACCAACGCGGTGCGCATGGCGATGGGCCTGGAAGCGTCGGCCTTCGTGCTCGATATCAACCTGCGCCGGCTCTACGACCTCGACCTGCAGTTCGGGCAGACGCTGAACACCGTCTTCTCCACGGTGAACAACCTGGAGGAGCACGTCACCACGGCGGACCTGGTGGTCGGCGCGGTGCTGGTGCCGGGTGGCGCGGCGCCGAAGCTGATGACCGAGGACATGGTGCGCGGCATGAAGCGCGGCGCGGTCTTCGTCGATGTCTCCATCGACCAGGGCGGCTGCTCGGAGACCAGCCGGCCGACCACGCACGACCAACCGACCTATGTCGAGCACGACGTGGTGCACTACTGCGTCACCAACATGCCGGGCGCGGTGGCGCGGACCTCGACCTTCGCGCTTAACAACGCGACGCTGCCGTTCGCCCTGGCCTTGGCCAACAAGGGCTGGCAGCGGGCGCTGGCCGACGACATCCACCTAAAGCGCGGGCTGAACGTGGCGCGCGGCCAGATCACCTACGAAGCGGTGGCGAACGACCAGGGCCGGCCGTTCACGCCCGCCGACACCGTCCTGGGAGCGAGCTGATGCAGCAGAACCTACGCGTCGACGGCGACCGTCTTTGGGCGAGCCTGATGGAGATG
>CAZVLI010000935.1:0-1930 GCA_964627965.1 uncultured Rhodospirillales bacterium | reverse complement strand
GTTCGACGAGAGCCGCATCGCCACCGCCGCACTCGACGAAGGCATACCCGTGGAACTCTACGTCTCGCGTCGCGGTACGTGGACGCTTGTCGAGGTGCACAGCGACGGCCTCGGCTGCATCAACGCCTACGGCGAGCGGTTCCAGTTCGACCGCACCATGGGCCAGGCGTCGTTGCAGGCCGGCATGGGCTGAACGCGACCGTCCACACTTCGTTAACATCGACGGTTTCTAATTGGCCTGCTTCGTTTGATGGCGCCACCTCGCCATCGCGTAACGTTGGGGGTCCAGTTGCCGTTATCCGCTTCGCTTGTCGGGCTGATCCAGCACATCGCCCTGTTCGCGCTCGCGGCGGTCCTGACCGGCATCGTGCTGCGGCGCTTCGACGCCAAGACGCGACGGGTCGAGCTGCTGCTTGGCTCAATTCTCGGCGGCATCGCGCTGGCCGGGATGGCAATGCCGATCGAAGTCGCGCCCGGCGTCATCTTCGACATGCGTGCCGTGCCGATCGCGCTGGCCGGACTGTTCGCCGGGCCGATCGGTGCCGCCGTTGCGATCCTGCCCGCCGCCGCCTACCGCGTTTGGATCGGCGGTGCCGGCACCATGCCGGCGATGGTCCTTTTCGGCCTCCTGCTGGGCATCAGCCTGCTCGCGCACCGATTGACGGTGCACCGCGGCATCGACATTCGCCTGCCGCACCTGCTCGCCCTCGCCGCTTCGCTACCCGTCGCGATCTTCGTCGCGATCATGTTCATGCCGACGATCCAGCTGGCTCTTCAGGTGCTGTCGTCGGTGGCATTGCCGATCTCAATCCTGATTCCCCTCGGCACCGTCATCCTCGGGCTTCTTCTGGCCGACGAGATGCGCCGTCGCGCACTGGTGCACGAACTCCAACATCAGCATGGGATCCTCACGTCCGTGATGGAGCACGCCCCGGCGATCGTGGTGCGCTACCGGCTCGATCCCGACGGGTCGCCACAATACGACTATGTCAGCCGGCAAAGCCTGGATCTGCTTGGCATCTCAGCGCAGGACCTGATCGCCGACCCATCGCGGTACATCAACAACGTCCACCCCGACGACAAGCAGCGGTTCCGTGACTACCTCGCCAGCAAGGTCGGCACGGACAAGGCCAACGGCCCCTTCGAGTACCGCATCAGCATCCCCGGCAAGCCGGAACGCTGGCTGCGCCGGACGGCAACGCCCATTCGCGAGGGTAACGACATCATCTGGTATGGCGTCAGCAGCGACATCACCGCCGAGCGTCAGGCCCAGGCGCGCCAGCAGGCGCTAGCACAGATCGTCCAGGACATCGATACGCCGGTGTTCCAGCTCGATCCGGACTTCAACATCACCTTCATGAACGCCGCCGCCGAGCGGATCTACGGCTACGACACCGGGGAACTGATCGGCCAGCCCGGCAGCGTGCTGCGCCCCCCGGAGCGGGTCGAATACATGGCCGCGTTTTTTGGTCGCGTCATCGCCGATCAAGTCGCCGGCTCGGTCGAAACCGATGCGCTGCGGAAGGATGGCACGCGCGTCCCGATCGAACTGCACATCGCGCCATTGCTCGGACCCGACGGCACGGTGGCCGGATGGTCGTCCGTGGTCTACGACCTGCGCGAGCACAAGGCGGAAGAAGACCGCCTGGAGCGCCTGGCCACGACCGACGAGTTGACCGGGCTGCCGAACCGCCGCGCCTTCATGACCGCCGCCGGACGCGAGATCGAGCGCGCGCGGCGCTACCACCACCCGCTCAGCGTTGTTGTCGCCGACATCGACCACTTCAAGCAGATCAACGACCGCTACGGTCACGCTGCGGGCGACGAGGCGCTGCGCGTCTTCACCAAGGCCATCTCGAGCTGCCTGCGGCAGAACGTCGACTGCGCGGCGCGGATCGGCGGCGAGGAGTTCGCGGTGCTGTTGCCAGAG
>CAZVLI010000934.1:0-1930 GCA_964627965.1 uncultured Rhodospirillales bacterium | reverse complement strand
GCTAGCGGCCGGAGTATCTGTACCGGGGGCCGGCGCGGGTCTGGCGCGCGTGGCGGGCGGTGCGACGGCTGCCGAGCTACCCCGCCGTGCAGAGGCTATGGCTGCGCGACTGGGCACGCGACCGCACGCCGAACCGGGGCCGGCGCTTCGGCCAGGCGCTGGTGCTGGCGCACGAACTGGACCGCGACGTCACCCGGATCTACGCGCATTTCCTGCACACGCCGGCGTCGGTGGCGCGCTACGCCGCGATGCTGCGCGGCATTCCGTGGAGCGTTTCGGCGCACGCCAAGGACATCTGGCACTCCACCGCCGACTGGGAGAAGCGCGAGAAGCTGGCCGACTGCGACTGGCTGGTGACCTGTTCGCAGGCCGCCGCCGACTACCTGACGACGCTGGCGCCGGACCCGTCAAAGGTCGGGCTGGTCTATCACGGGCTCGACCTGTCGCGGTTTCCGCCGCCGCCGGCGCGGGCCAGGCAAGACGGGCCGGTGCGTATCCTGTCGGTCGGCCGGCTGGTGGCGAAGAAGGGCTTTCCCGGCCTGTTCCGCGCGCTCGCGAAGCTGCCGGCCGATCTCGACTGGCGGTTCGTGCACATCGGTGGCGGCGGCGCGCGCAAGGAGCTGAAGCAGCTCGCGGCCGAGCTCGGCATCCTGGAACGCATGACCTGGCACGGCGCCCAGCCGCAGGAGGTTGTGCTCGACGAACTGCGCCAGGCCGACATCTTCGTGCTGGCCAGCCGGGTCGCCGAGGATGGCGACCGCGACGGCCTGCCCAACGTGCTGATGGAGGCGCAGAGCCAGGGCGTGGCCTGCGTCGCCACCGCCGTCTCGGCGATCCCGGAGCTGATCGTCGACGGCGAGACCGGCGTGCTGGTGCCGCCCGACGACGACGACGCCCTCGCCGCGGCGCTCGCGCGCGTCGGCCAAGACGCCACGTTGCGGAGCAGGCTCGGCGCGGCGGGGCAACGGCGGTTGGTCGCCGAGTTCAGCCACGAACTGTGGATCGACCGGCTGGCGGCCCGGTTCGAGGCCCCGGCGCAGGCCCGCGCGGCCGAATAGGCAATGCGGATCGCCTTCTACGCGCCGCTGAAACCGCCGGAACACCCCACCCCGTCCGGCGACCGCCGTGTCGCCCGGCTGTACATGGCGGCGCTGCGGCAGGCCGGCCACGAGGTCTTCGTCGCCAGCGATTTCCGCAGCTACCAGCGGAACGGCGACGATCCGGCGATGGCCGACCGCGCGATGGAAAGCATTGACCTGGAGGGCTTCGAGGCCGACCTGTGGTTCACCTACCACGTGTACTACAAGGCGCCGGACTATCTCGGCCCGGTCATGAAACAGATGTTCGACCTGCCCTACGTCATCGCCGAAGCCTCGCACGCACCGAAGCGCGCGAACGGGCCGTGGGCCGAGGCGCACGCATACGCTGCCGCGTCGATCCGGATCGCCAACCTGGTGCTGTGCCCGACGCGGCACGACATGGCCTGCATCGCCGAACTGCGCGACGGCGTTCGGGCGGCGGAGCACTTCCCACCCTTCCTCGACTGTTCGCCCTATGTCGGGCTGGCGCGGGACCGGGACGCGTTCGATCTGCCGGTGGAGAAGAAGTGGCTGCTGGCGGTCGGGATGATGCGGGCCGGCGACAAGCTGGAGTCCTATCGCCAGCTCGGGCAGGCGATCGCGATGCTGCCGGGCGACGACTGGTGCCTGGCGGTGGCCGGCGACGGACCGGCAAGGGCCGAAGTCGCCGCGGCGCTCGGCCGGCCGGACCGCGTGCATCTGCTCGGCGAGGTGCCGTCCGACATGCTCGCCAAGCTCTATGCGTCGGCCGATCTGTGCGTCTGGCCCGGCGTCGGCGAGGCCTATGGGATGGCGATGCTGGAGGCACAGGCCGCCGGCTGCCCCGTGGTAGCGGGCGATCAGCGCGGCGT
>CAZVLI010000933.1:0-1932 GCA_964627965.1 uncultured Rhodospirillales bacterium | reverse complement strand
CGCCTCGGTCAGTTGCCGGGCGACGTCATCGACCGTCACCGCACGCACGTTGGCCGACAGTTCGTCCAGGCTCTGTCCATCGACGTGGCCGATCAGGCGCGCGACCGGCAGGGCCTCGAATCCCAGCCCGCGCGACAGCGTGGCGGCCTGGCCGACGAAGCCGTCGCAGACCAGGGACGTGGTGGGGATGCCGGCCCGCTCGATCACCGCGCTCGCCCGCATCACGGCGGGCGTGCAGGCACCTCAGCAGCCGACGCCGGAGATCGCCGCATCGACCTTGTGCTCGGCCAGGCGCTGCGGCAGGGCTCGCAGGACCGCGTGCTCGTCGCCGCCAAAGGTCGAGCCGAACGCCTCGTAGCCGACGAAGCGCACACCCGGGTAGCGCGCCGACAGTTCGGCCTCCAGAACGGGAAAGATCTCCTCGCCGCGAAACATGTGGTCCCAGACGAAGGCGACGGTCTTGCCGGAGAGGCTTTCCGGCCGTGTCGCCGCCGGCACCTGCGGCACCGCCAGCGCCCCACCGGGCCACAACGCCGCCTGCTCGGTCGTCTCGCTCATCGCGATCTCCTTGTCGGCTACCAGCTGAAATCTTCCCACGCTTCCCGGCCCGCCGCCCAGACCTCCCGCGCGGCCTTGGGAATGTCGGCCGGCCATTGCGCGGCGTCGAAGGCCGCTTCGCGCAGGTAGTGGTCGCGATGCTTGAACTTCTCGTCGCTCACGATGCGCGCGAACACACCGAGCGCGCCGATGACGTAGAGCACCGGCAGGGCGATCAGCAGCCAGCGCAGGAAGCGTCGCATCGGCCTAGGCGATCAGGCGCTCCGCCTCGATGGCATAGAGCAGGTCGTCGGTGGCCGTGGCGGCCGGCGCCAGGCCGGCGACCTGCGGCATGATCTGCTCGGTGAAGAAACGCGCGGCGACGATGCGGCCCCTGAGGAAGTCCGGGTCGCCCTCGCCCGCCGCCAGCATCTCGTTCGCCTTCAGCGCGCCCCGCGTCAGCAGCCACCCGCCGACCGTGAGGCCCATCATGCGCAGGTAGGGCGTGCAGCCGGCGGCGGCATCGTTCGGCTCGCTGCCGAGCTTGTCGAGCAGGATACCGGTCGTCTTCTCCACGCAGTCGACGGCCGACGCGAGGTTGGCGCGGGTGGCGACGAAATCCGCACCCGCGGCGTCCAGCGCCGCGTCCAGCGCGCGCATCTCGGCGAACAGGCCTGCCACGACCTGGCCGCCCTGCAGGCCGATCTTGCGCATCACCAGGTCCATTGCCTGGATGCCGTTGGTGCCCTCGTAGATCGGGGTGATGCGGGCGTCGCGCAGGTGCTGCGCCGCGCCGGTCTCCTCGATGAAGCCCATGCCGCCGTGCACCTGCACGCCGAGCGAGGCGACCTCGACGCCGGCGTCGGTGCACCAGCTCTTGGCGATCGGGGTCAGCAACTCGACCAGACCGGCGAAGCGGGCGCGCTCGTCGGCATCCTCGGCACGGCGCGAGCGGTCGATGGCTTCCGCGTTGACCATGCAGATGGCGCGCATGGCGTCGACATGCGCCTTCATGGTCAGCAGCATGCGGCGCACGTCGGCATGCGCGACGATGGCGTCGCCGTCCTTGCTGTCGGAACCCAGCGCCTTGCCCTGCTTGCGCTCCAGTGCGTAGGCCACCGCCTGCTGGTAGGCGCGCTCGCCGATCGCCAGGCCCTGCACGCCGACGGCGAGGCGGGCGTTGTTCATCATCGTGAACATGGCC
The DNA here is from genome assembly GCA_964627965.1 of uncultured Rhodospirillales bacterium. Taxonomy (GTDB): domain Bacteria; phylum Pseudomonadota; class Alphaproteobacteria; genus JAVKFY01. Next base: position 191 of record CAZVLI010000933.1, on the reverse strand, counting down.
CGCATGCCCTTGTTTTCCTCGCCGAGCATGTAGCCGACGGCGCCCTCGTTGTCGCCGTAGGACATCACGGCGGTCGGCGAGGCGTGGATGCCGAGCTTGTGCTCCAGCGAGACGCAGCGCAGGTCGTTGCGCTGGCCCGGGTTGCCGTCCGCGTCGGGGAGAAACTTCGGCACGATGAACAGGCTGATGCC
>CAZVLI010000932.1:0-1933 GCA_964627965.1 uncultured Rhodospirillales bacterium | reverse complement strand
TGGCTCGCCCTTCTCCATCCAGCACTCCCGGCAGTCGCCGCACGTCGCCGGCTGCCAGGCGACCGTACACGGCGGCCGAGCGCAGTCCCATGGCGTGCGGCAGCAGGCGCGGTTCGCCACGCTAGGGCAGTGCTCCTTGGTTCATCTGCACCGGGATCTGCGAACATAGGCGCAACACCTCGGGGAATCTGGGCGGCGCGTCTGGCGGAAAACCGCTAGAAACCGGCACCTTGGCCGAGGATGCCTGCCTTCGGGAGGCAGGGGTCGGAGGTTCGAATCCTCTCACTCCGACCATCGATCCCAAGGGGTTAGAGGTTCCCGGCCTCGGCCCGACTTCCCAGACCTAACCCGTTTCCTCAGGCACCGGCTCGAAACGCGGCCGGCCGTCGGGCAGCGTTTCGTGGAACATCGCCGCCGGACGCAGCCACACACGGCCGTCGTCCGGCTCGCAGCGATAGACCACGAACGCCTCTTCCGTCTCGGTATGGCGGGCGAGCGGGTACAGCACCCGGTAGAAGTTGCCCTTGTAGTGCCGATACAGGCTCATCCCGCCGCGCCCGAGACTGCCGCCTAGTCGCCCAGCAGCCAGCCGCCGTCGACGTCGATCGTGGTGCCGGTGACGAAGTCGTTCTGAATCACGAACAGGATGCCCTGCGCGACCTCGTCGGCGGTGCCGGCGCGCTTGATCAGGTGATCGGCGGTGGCCTTCTTGTAGTGCTCTTCGCGTTCCGCGCCCTGGATCGGCAGGATCGGCGTGTCGATCTGACCCGGCGAAACCACGTTGATGCGTTTCGGCGCGATCTGCTGTGCGACCGCGCGGGTCAGTGCCTCGACCGCCGCGCCGACGCACGACAGCGCAACCTGCGGCGGCTTCGGACGCCGCGCCGGCGTACCGCTGACCAGCACGAGCGCGCCATCGTCGGCGAGGTGCTCGGTGCCGAACCGAACCACGTTGGCATAGCCCCAGAGCTTGTCGAACGAGCTCTTGAAGCCATCCATGTCCATGTCCAGGAACGGCCCGAATGCGCGGCCACCGCCGGTCGCGGCGCTGACCAGGATGTCGTAGGGCGCGCAGTCGGCCAGCAGCTTGGCCAGCGCGTCGCGGTCGAGCGTGTCGCAAGCCTTGGTTTCGACCCCGGCCGGCAGGTCGGTGGCCTTCGACGGGTCGCGGCTGACCGCGATGACGTTGGCACCGAGCGCCGCGAGTTGCTTGGTGGTGGCGAGACCGATGCCGGAAGTGCCGCCGATGACGATGGCCTTCTTGCCTTTGACGTCCATGTCCCCTGTTCCCTCTTAGGTGGTATTGAAAACGTTTCCGCGTGCGCGGAGATTGGAGCGCGCGCCTTCGCGGCGTCAAGCTAGAGCACGCGCGCCATCGTCAGCCCATCGCCGATGGGCAGCATGACCGCCTCCACGCGCCGGTCGGCGTGGACCTTCTCGTTCAGCGCACGGATGGCCAGCGTCGACTCGGAGTTCTTCGCCGGGTCGGCGACCGCGCCGGACCACATGACGTTGTCGATCAGGATCAGCCCGCCCGACCGGACCAGGGTCAGCGACGCCTCGTAGTAGGCGTCGTAGTTCTCCTTGTCGGCGTCGATGAAGGCCTGGTCGAACGGCGGCTCGCCCGCCGCGCGCAGCCCCGCCAGCGTCTCCACCGCCGGCCCAATGCGCAGGTCGACCTTGTCGGCAACGCCGGCGCCGGCCCACGCGTCGCGGCCGATGGCGGTCCATTCCTCGGACACGTCGCAGGCAACGATACGGCCGTCGTCGGGCAGCGCCAGGGCGCAGGCCAGCGCGCTGTAGCCGGTGAAGGTGCCGACCTCCAGCAGCCGGCGCGCGCCGGTAATCTTCACCAGCATCGACATGAAGGCACCCTGCACCGGCGATATCTGCATCATCGACGCGTTGCCTAGCTCCGCCGTGCGGGCGCGCA
>CAZVLI010000931.1:0-1938 GCA_964627965.1 uncultured Rhodospirillales bacterium | reverse complement strand
TGGCGGGTGCGCCGCTCGCGCTCGCCGTCGACGATGACGCAGCGCCCGGAGAAGGACACCGCCGGGGTGCCGCCGATGACGATCTGGTACTCCGCCGCACTCGCCGCGGCGGGCAGTGTCAGCAGTGCGAGGAAAGCTACGAGGCGGACCACTCGCTGACCACGTCGTCCAGCGTCGGGCGCACGCGCTCCTTCGGCGGCTCGACCGGGCTGGCGATGTAGATGAAGCCGGCGACGCGCTCGTTCGCGCCCAGGCCCAGTGCCTTGGCGACGTTGTCGTCGTAGCCGTACCACTCGGTCAGCCACTGGGCGACGAAGCCGGCGGCATGCGCCGCGACCAGCATGTTCTGGCAGACCGCACCGGCCGACAGCAGTTGCTCCCATTCCGGAATCTTGTGGCCGGGTGTCAGACGCGAAACCACGGTTACCACCACCGGCGCGCGCATGAAGCGATTGCGCTCGTAGTCGAGCGTGGCGTGCTCGGCCGCCGGGTTGGCCTTCTTGAACGCGTCGACGAGAACCTCGCCCAGCTTCGCGCGAGCTTCGCCGCGGATCAGAACGAACCGCCACGGGCCCAGCTTGCCGTGGTCCGGCACGCGGATACCGGCTTCCAGGATCGTCTTCAGCGTGGCGTCGTCCGGCCCCGGCACGGTCATCGCCTTGGCCGTTACCGAACGCCGGGTCAGCAGCAGGTCTAGCGTTTCGTTGCTCATGGCGGCGAACATCGCGCCGGCGCCCCAGCCGGTCAAGCCGCGACGACCGCGACCTCGGCGTTACAGGTGGCGATCAGGTCGGCCGGCGCCAGCACAACCTCCACGCCCGCGCCGGCGCCGATGGCGATCCGGGGCAGGGCGGCGGCGGCTTCGTCGACCACCACCCGGAACCGCCGGCCGCCCGGGTTCGGGATCGGGGTCACGGCGCCGGGCTTGAAGCCGGTCATCCGCTCCAGCGCCGCGATGTTCAGCGGCATGGTCCGACCCTCGCCGAGGTGCGCGATCAGCTTGTCCACGTCGACCTTGCGGTCGATCGGCACGCAGCAGAGCACCGGCGCCGGCATCGAGGCGAAGGCGATGGTCTTCAACATGGCCGACGGCGGCAGCCCGATCGCCGCGGCCAGTGCCGCCGCGCCCGTGCCCGTGTCGTACCGATGCACGGCGAACGCGACGCCGGCCTCCTCCAGGGTTTGCAGGGGTCCACTCATGCGCGCTACGCAACGCCACCATGTGAACGCTGTCAACGCCGGCCGGTCGCGCTAGGATTGTACGGCAGTGAACGAATGGGATGACGATGGATTTCGAGTTTACCGAGGAGCAGGAGGCGATCCGCGACAGCATCGCGCGCCTGTGCAGCAAGTACGACGACGACTACTGGCTGGAGCGTGACCGCAAGGGCGGTTTTCCGGACGACTTCGTCGCCGACCTGGCCAAGGACGGCTGGCTTGGCATCGCCATGCCGCCCGAGTATGGCGGCGCCGGCCTGGGCGTGACCGAGGCGGCGCTGATGATGCAGACCATCGCCCAGTCCGGCGGCGCCATGGCCGCGGCCTCCTCGGTCCACATCAACCTGTTCGGTCCCAACCCCATCGTGGTGCACGGCACCGAGGAGCAGCGCCAGCGTTTCCTGCCGCCGCTGATCGCCGGCAAGGACCGCACCTGCTTCGGCGTCACCGAGCCCAACGCCGGCCTCGACACCTCGTCGATCGAGACCAAGGCAGAGAAGACCAATTCCGGCTGGGTGGTGAACGGCCGCAAGATTTGGACGTCGACGGCGCAGTCCGCCAACAAGATCCTGCTGCTGGCCCGGACCACGCCGCGCGAGAAGGCGAAGAAGCCGACCCAGGGCCTGTCGCTGTTCTACACCGACTTCGACCGCAACCACGTCGAGGTGCAGGAGATCGAGAAGATGGGCCGCAAGGCCGTCGACTCCAACGCGGTGTTCA
>CAZVLI010000930.1:0-1938 GCA_964627965.1 uncultured Rhodospirillales bacterium | reverse complement strand
GTTCGTTCTCCAGTACCAGCCGGATCACGCCCAGCGCGGCGCGGCGCAACGCAAACGGATCGCGCGAACCGGTCGGCGTCTCGCCGATGCCGAAGAAGGCGACCAGCGTGTCGATCTTGTCGGCCAGCGCGACGGCCGCCGCGACCGGATCGCGTGGGCAATCGTCGGACGGCCCCTGCGGCGAGTAGTGCTGCGCGACGGCTTCGCAGACCGCGTCGGCCTGCTTGTCGTGGCGCGCGTAGTAGCGTCCCATGATGCCCTGGAGCTCGGGAAACTCGCCGACCATGCCGGTGGTGAGATCTGCCTTGGCCAGCCGTGCCGCGCGCGCGGCCTGATCGACGTCGGCGCCGGGCACGTGCTCGGCCAGCCGCGACGCCAGCCGCTCGATGCGCTTCACCTTGTCACCGACGCTGCCGAGCTTGGCGTGGAAGACGATGCCGTCCAGCGCGTCGACCCGGCTCTCCAGTCGCGCCTCGCGGTCGGTCTGCCAGAAGAACTCGGCGTCCGACAGGCGCGCGCGCAGCACGCGCTGGTTGCCGGCGACGATCTGCCGGCCACCGTCCTCGGCCTCCAGGTTGGCGACCAGCACGAAGCGCGGCGCCAGGCTACCGTCCGGCTTGCGCAGCGCCAGATACTTCTGGTGCGCGCGCATCGAGGTGACCAGCACCTCCTCCGGCACGTCCATGAAGCGCTCGTCGAAGCCGCCGGCCAGCACCACCGGCCACTCCACCAAGCCGGCGAGTTCGTCCAGCAGCCCCTCGTCCTGCACCAGGTGCAGCCCTTCCGCCTCGGCCAGCGCGGCGGCACCGGCGACGATGGTGGTGCGACGCTCGGCCGGGTCGGCCATCACCTTGGCGGCGCGCAGCTTCTCCACGTAGTCCTTGGCGTTCTTGACCTTGAAGGTCTTCGGCGCGTGGAAGCGGTGGCCGCGGGTCTCGTTCCCGGCCTTCACCTCGGCAAACTCGAACGGCACCACCTTGCCGTCGAGCAACGCGATGATCGAATGCAGCGGCCGCACCCAGCGCGCGTCGCCCGAGCCCCAGCGCATCGACTTCGGCCAGGTGAACTTGCCCAGCATCTCCGGCAACGCCTCGGCCAACACCTCGGCGGTCGGCCGGCCTTTCTGGTCGATGATCGCGAACAGGAAGGTGCCCTTCGGCGTCTCGCGTTCCTCGCACTGCTCGCGCGTCACGCCGGCGCCGCGCAGGAAGCCCTGGATCGCCTTGTCGGGCGCGTCGGCGCGCGGGCCGCGACGTTCTTCGCGCCGGTCGGCCTGCGCCGCCGGCAATCCGTCGAGCACAATCGCGATCCGGCGCGGGCCGTACAGCACCTTGGTCTCGGCCGCCTTCAGCTCCGCGCCCAGCGCCTCGGTCAGCAGCCGCCGCAGATCCAGTGCCGCGCGCATCTGCATCCGCGCCGGAATCTCTTCCGAGAACAGTTCGAGCAGAAACTCAGCCATCGACGGCGGCCTCGACATTTACGCCCTGGCCCATGAGCCACGACGCGCAGCACGCCTTGGCCAGGTCGCGGACGCGGCCGATGTAGTTCGCCCGCTCGGTCACCGAGATCACGCCGCGCGCGTCCAGCAGGTTGAACAGGTGCGAGGCCTTCAGGCACTGGTCGTAGGCTGGCAGCGGCAGCTTCGCCGCGACCAGTTCCGCACACGCCTGTTCCGCGTCCTCGAAATGCTGGAACAACAGCTTCGGGTTGGTGTGCTCGAAATTGTGCGCCGAGTACTCGCGCTCGGCCTGCTGGTAGACGTCGCCGTAGGTCACGCCGGCACCGTTCCAGTCGATGTCGAAGATGCTGTCGACGCCCTGCACATACATGCACAGCCGCTCCAGCCCGTAGGTCAGCTCGCCCGAGACCGGGTGGCAGTCGAACCCGCCGACCTGCTGGAAATAGGTGAACTGCGAGACCTCCATGCCATCGCACCAG
>CAZVLI010000929.1:0-1938 GCA_964627965.1 uncultured Rhodospirillales bacterium | reverse complement strand
CGATGGCAGCGATCGGACCTTCGCGGAGGTCAAGGCCGAGCGGCTTGGCGACAAGGCCGATGCCGCCGCCTGATGGCCATCTACTACAACGATGCCGATCCCGCGGCCTGCGCATGGCTGCGGGAGCTGATCGCCGCCGGGCTGCTTCCTGCCGGCTACGTGGACGAACGGTCCATCCTCGAAGTGGAGCCGGCCGACCTGCGCGGCTTCACGCAATGCCATTTCTTCGCCGGGATCGGCGGCTGGCCCTACGCACTGCGCCTCGCCGGCGTGGCCGAGGATCGGTCCATCTGGACCGGCTCGCCGCCTTGCCAACCCTTCAGCCAGGCCGGGCAGCGCAAGGGACAGGACGATGACCGCCACCTCGCCCCGGCGCTCCTGCGCCTCGTCGCAGCCTGTCGCCCGGAGTTCGTCTTCGGCGAGCAGGTCGCGAGCGCGGGGGTGCTCGGACCGGTTGGCGGCACGGCTCGAACAGCGACTGAAGGCGCGACTGGCTGGGCGTGGTTCGACGCTCTGGCGGCTGACCTGGAAGCGGCATCTTACACCGTCGCGGCGGCCGATCTGCCGGCTGCGGGCATCGGCGCGCCGCACATCCGCCAGCGGCTGTTCTTCGGCGCCGTGGCACTGGAGCCGGGCGGGCTGGGCGACAGCTTCGGCGCGGGATCACAAGGACGGATCGGAATGCAGGGCGGTTCCGATCAACGCGCTGCTCGGCCGGCAGGTCTGGCTGGCGGGCTGGCCGACCGCGATGGCGGGCTCGCCCGCGACGGCTGCGTACAACGCGGCGGGCAACACGGATGCGAGTCGCAGGACGGTGAAGCTGGTCGACTGGTCGAAGGCGCCGACCCCGCCTGGACCAATGCGACGGACGGCGTCTGGCGAGATCCGGACTGGCTCCTCTGCCGGGATGGCCGCTGGCGGCCCGTTGAGCCCGGAACATTCCCGCTGGCTGATGGGATACCCGGCCGCATGGGGCTCCTGCGGGGCTACGGCAATGCGATCGTGCCGCCGCTCGCGGCGGAGTTCGTGACGGCATTTCTGGAGAGCCTGCGATGAGGCAAAGTCGGGTCATGTCGTTACTCGAGGCGATGACGAATGTCGTCGTCGGCTACCTTTTCGCCATCGCCACGCAGCTCGTCGTTTTCCCGTGGTTTGGCATCGAGACGGGTCTCGCGGAGCATCTGACCATCGGCCTCGCCTTCGTCGGCGTGTCGCTGGCGCGCGGCTACCTGCTGAGGCGGCTGTTCGAGGCGATCCGGATGCGGAGCTCGGAATGAAGAACCGCCGCCCCATGCAGGACGGCGGCATCGGGACCATCGTGGTGTGCGGCTTCAGTTGTCTATGATGCGGTAGGCTCTACCGCGCCCCTCGATTTTCTCGGAGGTGATGGTCAGGCCGAGCTTCTTTTTCAGCGCGCCGGACATGGCGCCCCTAGCCGTGTGAGCTTGCCAGTCGAGGGCCGCAACTATCTCCTCGATGGTTGCGCCGCCGTCGGCGCGGAGCATCTCGATCAGCTTTGCCTGCTTCGTGCCCGTGCGCGGTGTGCGCGCCTTGGGCGCGGGGTCGGTCTCCGCGGGAGCGTCTTTCGAGGGCTCCGCGCTCGGCGCCTCGTCGGCGCCCGTGGGCGCGCTGTCGCCGCCTTCCGGCTCTACGCCGATGGCAGCGAGGCCCGCTTCCGTGATGTGCAGGAGGGTGGCGCGGCCGTCCTCGTCGTTGCGCCAGATGCGGTTGAGCGCGGCGTCGGCCTTGGTCTGGCTGTCGGTCCCGGTCTCGGCGATCAGTCCGCGGGAGAGAAGCGCGCTGATGACCTTGGCGGCGGCGCCGCCGCGGAGCGAGCCGGGAAGTGGCAGGACGTTGCGGTCCGCGCGCTGCGCGGCGGCGCTGAGGATCACGAGCTGGGTGTCGGAAAGTTTCGGCATTTGTCGTCTCCGTCGTATC
>CAZVLI010000928.1:0-1938 GCA_964627965.1 uncultured Rhodospirillales bacterium | reverse complement strand
AGACCGGACTGCTGCCGCATCTCAACCCCGGTGTGATGACGGCGGAAGAGATTGCCGGCCTGCGCACCGTCTCGATCAGCCAGGGCATCATGCTGGAGGGCATCGCGCCGGCGCTGCGCCTGAAGGGCGGTTGCCACTACGGCTCGCCGGACAAGGATCCGGCCGTTCGGCTGGCCACCATCGAGGCGGCCGGCGAGCAGCAGGTGCCGTTCACCTCCGGCATTCTCATCGGCATCGGCGAGAACCGGACCGAGCGCCTGGAGGCGCTGCTGGCGCTGCGCGACACGCATCAGCGTCACGGCCACATCCAGGAAATCATCGTCCAGAACTTCCGCGCCAAGCCTGGCACGAAGATGGATAACGCGCCGGAGCCGGGCCTGGACGACATGCGCTGGACCATCGCGGCGGCGCGGCTGATCTTCGGACCGGACATGCACATCCAGGCGCCGCCGAACCTGTCGGCGGGCCATCTCGCGGCGCTGGTCGACGCCGGCATCGACGACTGGGGCGGCGTGTCGCCGGTGACGCCGGACTACGTGAACCCGGAGGCGCCGTGGCCGCACCTGCGCCAGCTCGAAGCCGAAACCGCCGGCGCCGGCAAGGCGCTGGTCGAGCGGCTGGCGATCTACCCGGACTATGCGCTCGACGGCGAGCGCTGGCTGGACGAGAGCTTCCGCACGCCGGTTCTGCATCGCATCGACGGCGACGGCCTGGCGCGTACCGACGCATGGTCGACCGGAGTGGAAGTGGCGCCGCCGCCATCGGAAGTGCTGGGCGCCCCGGCGCTGGCCGGCACGGACGAGGTCGGGCCGATCCTGGCCAGGGCCCGCGACGGCGAGGATCTGTCCGAGGCCGAGGTGACACGCCTGTTCCAGGTGCGCGGCAGCGAAGTGCGCCAAGTGGTCGAGGCGGCCGATGCGATGCGCCAGGAAGTGTCGGGCGACGAGGTCAGCTACGTCGTCACCCGCAACATCAACTATACCAACGTCTGCTACTTCAAGTGCCAGTTCTGCGCCTTCTCGAAAGGCAAGATGAGCGAGAACCTGCGCGGCCGGCCCTACGATCTCAGTGCCGACGAGATCGCCCGGCGCGTGGTCGAGGCGTGGGAGCGCGGCGCCACCGAAGTGTGCATGTAGGGCGGCATCCACCCCGAATACACCGGCCAGACCTACATCGACATCTGCACGACGGTGAAGGCCGCCGTGCCGGACATGCACGTTCATGCCTTCTCGCCGCTGGAAGTCTGGCAGGGCGCGAAGACCCTCGGGCTGCCGCTCGCCGAGTTCCTAACGCTGCTCAAGGAAGCGGGCCTCAGTTCGCTGCCGGGCACGGCGGCGGAGGTGCTGGACGACGAGGTCCGCGCCATCCTGTGCCCCGACAAGATCAATACCGCGCAGTGGCTGGAGGTGATGGAGGCGGCACACGGTGTCGGCCTGCGCGCGACCACCACGATCATGTTCGGTCATGTCGACCGGCCGGTGCACTGGGCACGCCACCTGCTGCGCCTGCGCGATTTGCAGAAGCGCACCGGTGGGTTCACGGAGTTCGTGCCCCTGCCCTTCGTGGCGATGGAGGCGCCGATCTTCCTGAAGGGCCGCGCGCGCACCGGGCCGACCTTCCGCGAGGCGCTGCTGATGCACGCCGTGCCGCGATTGACGCTTCATCCGCATATCACTAATATTCAGACGTCGTGGGTGAAGATGGGTCCGCGCGGCGTCCAGGCGGCGCTGGCGGCGGGCGCCAACGATCTCGGCGGCACGCTGATGAACGAAACGATCACCCGCGCAGCCGGCGCCGAACACGGACAGGAGATGCCGCCGCACCGCATGGAAACCCTGATCCGCGACCTCGGCCGCGTACCGACGCAACGCACCACCACCTACGGCACGCCGCCGACGACACAGGCGGCGGTCGGGAGGCACCATGGGCGGAGAGGAC
>CAZVLI010000927.1:0-1939 GCA_964627965.1 uncultured Rhodospirillales bacterium | reverse complement strand
GGGTGCAGATGAAACCGCCGCGCCACATCGCGTCCGGCGAGTCGGTCGGCCGCGTCCGGCTCCAGCGAATCCTCGCCGCGCAGGTCGTCGCCTTCGGCGTCGAGATACAGGCGCCGCCGGTGCCGCGCACCGAACCGCGTGCGGTAGCCGTCATGCGCCATTTCCAGCCACTGCGCGCCGGCCTCGTCCTCGTTGCGCTGCACCTCCACGCGCGCCGGCTGCACCGCGTCGCTCTCCACCGCGTTGCGGTCGTCCAGCACCAGCGTGGAATGCGCCGCCGTGGTGCGCGCCATCGTCGGCCACTCGCCGAGCCGGTCCCGGCCGCTGCCGCAGTTCACCACCAGGCGTTCCTTGCCGGCGGAGAACTCGAAGGCCAGCGGCGCCAAGTGCGCGTGCGCCCCGAGCTCGCCCGGCGGCGCCACGCCGGCATCGACGATGGCGACCGCGCGCCTGCCGCCCAGCCGCTGGAACCCGACATGCACCCCGTCGTCCAGCGACTTCGCCTTCACGCCGGATCGGGTCAGCACCAGGTCGACCAGCGTCGGATCGGCCTCGAAGCCGCCGTTGAACAGCGCCAGCCCGCCGTCGCCGTGACGCAGCGCGCGCAGCATCGGCACCGCCCGGTCGATGGCGTTGAACACCGCCTGCGGGATGTCGCGCCCGGCATCGGCCAGTTCGTCGCGCAGGTCGATCAGGTCGCGCAGCGCATTGAGCAGGTCCTCCGGGTTGCGGGTGATGTAGCCGCCGTCCGCCAGCACCTGCCACGGCAGGTCGCGGCCGAGCCGTTCCAACGCCTTGCTCAGCCACGGCTCGCTGCCTGGCAGGCTCAGCCCCGCCAGCGCCAGCGCCACCGAGGCGGTCAACCGGTCCGGTCCCGGCGCCGCATCGTCGGCCGCCCGCGCCAGATGCCGCGCCTGCCGCGCCAGCGAGGCCAGGAAGGCACGCCGGAACCCATCGTCCGCACCTTCGAGCACGAACCCCGCATGCGTCAGCCAGACAATCAGCCGCCGCCCGAGCAGCGGCGCGTCCCACGCCTCCGCCGACCACTCGTCATGGACGTCGATCCACGACCGCACCAATCGGCGCGCATGCCCGGCCGCGGCGTTCCCGCCGACCGCGGCGAAATGGTTGAGCCAGGTGAAACCGCTGAGCCAGCGGTTGAAGGTCGGGTCCGACGGCCGCAGCCGCCAGGGCGGCTGGTTCGGCGCCGTGGCGCTGCGCCCGCCATGGCTGAACCGCCCCTGGAACATCGCGTTGCCGATAGCCGGATCGCCCGGCCAGCGCGCGCTCGGCACATGCGTCAGTTCGTCCGGCACGCGCCCCGACAGCCACAGGCGATGCAACGCCGTCCCGTACCCCGACGCGCGCAGCCGCGCCCAGGCGCGCCGCACCGGGCCGTCGTAACGCGGGCGTGCGGTCGCGAGGGGGTGCGTCATCGGTCTTTCAGCCGCGCAGCCGCTTGATGTTGTCGGCGTAGGCGGATCGTCCGCCGCGGAACGTCGCGGTGCCGGCGACCAGCACGTTGGCGCCGGCCTCGATCACGCGCGGCGCGGTGCTGGCGTCGACGCCGCCGTCGACCTCCAGCTCGATGTCGCGGCCGCTGGCATCGATCATCGCCCGCAAGCTGCGGATCTTGTCGAGCTGGGTCTCGATGAACTTCTGTCCGCCGAATCCAGGGTTCACCGACATCACCAGCACCAGGTCGACGAGGTCGAGAACCGGCGCCACCGTCTCCGCCGGCGTTGCCGGATTCAGCGCCACGCCCGCCCGCTTGCCCAGCGACTTCACCAGTTGCAGCGTGCGATGCAGGTGCGCGCCGGCCTCCGGGTGCACGGTCAGGATATCGGCGCCCGCGTCGGCAAAATCCGGCAGGTAGGGGTCGACCGGCGAGATCATCAGGTGAACGTCGAACGGCTTGGCGGTGTAGCGCCGCAGCGCC
>CAZVLI010000926.1:0-1941 GCA_964627965.1 uncultured Rhodospirillales bacterium | reverse complement strand
GACGCCGCGGCCTACGACGCGCAGCGCACGAAGCTGGCGAAGCTCTTCGCCGAGGATGCGACCCTACAGGTCGGCCGCGCGCACTACCGCAACGTGGACGAGATCCGCACCGGCGTCCGCCAGCGCTATCTGCAGCAGGTGACCCGGCACGTCTGCTCCAACATCATGGTCGACGTGATCGACGAGACGCGCGCGGTCGGCGTCACCTACGTCACCATCTACCGACACCAATACGAAGGCTCGGAACCGCCGGGGGAAATCCCCATCCGCGGACCGTCGTTCATCGGGCACTACGAGGACGAGTTCATGCTCGACCGGCTCGGCTGGCGCTTCGCCTCGCGGCGCCTGAACCTGCGCTTCCGTCGCGGCCATACCTCCGAGAGCGAACGTACCGCCAAGCGCTAGCTCGGGCGGCCGTACGAACGCCCGGGCACGCCGGGGCGCAGCGAGAAATGCGTGTGCCGGCCCTGCCACGGCGCGTCGAGGCTGTCGCGGGTCAGCACAATTGTGGCGCGGCCGGGGCGGTCGAATTCGCTGCCGTCTTCGTGAAAGCCGGTCGAGGTCCAAGGCACGATCGCGTTGGCCAGGAGCCGGTCCGGCGAGACCATGGCGATCAGGTCCTCGGTCTGGAAGCGAAAATCCCGGATCGTTGGCCAGACGTTGCCCCACTGCTCGCCGGCCAGGGCGTCGAGCCCTTCCACGAACGCCTTGTGGGTCCCGAAACCGACCACGTCAGCACTGAACAACGGTTTGGCGCCGTCGAAATCGACGGCGGCGACACAGGCGCCCCACCTGTCGACCCAGGCGGCGATTGTGCGTCGATCGGTGGCGTCGGTCATGGCATGGCGTCCTTGGCGTTGAGTGGGTCGGGCAAGTCTAGCCAATTGCGGCTCGCACATCTGTGTTATGGCTCGTGCCGATTGACGTTGACGGGCTTCGTAAGGCTCACTTAAACAGGCTGCTAAGCTGTCGCCTCCTGGTGCGGAGGGGGCGAGACAGGGAGTTGTGGTGCGTAAGCCGGCGGTAAACAGGCGTCGGCGCGGAACCAGTGATCGGGAGACAACAATGAAACTTCACGGCATGCTGCTGGCGAGCACGTTGCTCGTCGCCGCGGGCACGGCGTCGGCGGCCGAGTTCAAATTCGCCTTCCAGGGCGATGCGAACTCGATGGACCCGTATAATCTGAACGAGACCTTCACGCTGGGCTTCCTCGGCAACATCTACGAGGGCCTGATCCGGCGCGGGCCGGACCTGGCGATCGAGGGCGCCCTGGCCGAGCGCTTCGAGGTGATGGAGCCGACCCGCTGGCGCTTCCACCTGCGCAAGGGTGTGAAGTTCCACGATGGGCGCGACTTCACCGCCGACGACGTGGTGTTCTCCGCCGAGCGCGTGCGCGCCGACGGGTCCGACCTGAAGACCCGTATTGCCGCCGACACCAAGGTGGTCAAGGTCGACGATCACACCGTCGACTTCATCACGTCGGCGCCGAACCCGATCATCCACTACGAGTGGGCGACCTGGTACATCATGTCGAAGGCCTGGGCCGAGGAGCACAACGCGGTCAATCCGCAGCAGGTGACCAAGGACCAGGAGAACTACGCCACCCGTCACGCCAACGGCACCGGCGCCTTCAAGCTGGTCAGCCGCGAGATCGACGTGAAGACGGTGGCCGAGGTCAACACCGGCTGGTGGGACAACGCCACTCACAACGTCACCAAGGTGACGTTCACCCCGATCGCGTCGGATCCGACGCGGGTCGCGGCGCTGCTGTCGGGCGAGGTCGACATGGCCTACCCGGTACCGGTGCAGGACATGGGCCGGGTGGAAAATGACGCCAACACCAAGATGCTGGTCGGGCCGGAGCTGCGCACGATCTATCTCGGCGTTGACCACTTCAACAAGGAACTGAAGACCTCCAACGTCAAGGGCAAGAACCCGTTC
>CAZVLI010000925.1:0-1943 GCA_964627965.1 uncultured Rhodospirillales bacterium | reverse complement strand
GATCGCGCATTCGATGGTCTTGATGGTCACCGGGTTGTCGGTGATGTTCAGCGTGCACGATGCCTCGCACGGCGCCGGGCAGATGCGGCCGGTGAACTCCGGGAAGTTGTTGGTCGAGTGCAGCACTTCCAGCGCCATCCGCCACTCGCCGCGATACACCAGGTCGTTCCAGTCCGGGATGATGTTGTTCACCGGACAGCCCTGGTGGCAGTAGGGGATGCCGCAATCCATGCAGCGCGCGCCCTGCTGGCGCAGCTCGTCCTCCGGCAGCGGCTGCACGAACTCGCCATAATGGCGCACCCGGTCGGCCACCGGCGCGTAGCCCCGGTCGTGCCGGGCGATCTCCATGAAGCCGGTCGGCTTACCCATACTCAGTCTCCTACGGCGGCCTGGACGTCGACCCGCGCCGGGGCCTGCGTCTTGGCCTGGATTTCCAACAGCGCCCGGCGGTAGTCGACCGGCATCACTTTCACGAACTTGGGCAGGAAGTGGCCCCAGCGTTCCAGGATGCGGCGTGCCACCGCGCTGTCGGTGTGGCGCAGGTGCGCCTCGATCAGCCCGCGCAGGCGGCGCGCGTCGTGCCGGGTCATGTCGTGCACCAGCTCGACCTTGCCGTGCGTCTCCAGGTCGCCGCCCTGATGTGCCAACGCCTCCAGCCGGTCGTCGTCCTCGGCGATCGGCTCCAGCTCGACCATCTCCATGTTGCAGCGGACGTCGAAGTCGCCGTCCTCGTCGAGCACGTAGGCGATGCCGCCCGACATGCCGGCGGCGAAGTTGCGCCCGGTGCGGCCGAGCACGACGACGATGCCGCCGGTCATGTACTCGCAGCCGTGGTCGCCGACGCCTTCGACGACGGCGGTGACACCCGAGTTACGGACCGCGAAGCGCTCGCCGGCGACGCCGCGGAAGAAACACTCGCCGGTGATCGCGCCGTACAGCAGCGTGTTGCCGACGATGATGTTCCGCTCCGGCACCACCGGGGCGATCTTCGGCGGGTAGATGATGATGCGGCCGCCGGACATGCCCTTGCCGACATAGTCGTTGGCGTCGCCTTCCAGCTCGAAGGTCACGCCACGGCTGAGGAACGCACCGAAGCTCTGGCCGGCGCTGCCGGTGAACTTCACCCGGATGGTCTCGTCCGGCAGGCCCTCGTGGCCGTGTTGCCGCGCGATCTGGCCCGACAGCATGGCGCCGACGGTGCGGTTGGTGTTGGCGATCCGCATGTCGAGCTTGACCGGCGTCTTGTTCGCCACCGCGTCCTTGGTCTCGGCGATCAGCTTGTGGTCGAGCGCCTTCTCCAGGCCGTGGTCCTGGGTCTCGGTGTTGTAGATCGCGACGCCCGGCCCCGGCTCGACCGGGTGCAGGATGCCTGAGAAGTCCAGCCCGCGCGCCTTCCAGTGCTCGATGGCGGCCCGCGTGCCGAGCTTGTCGCGGCGGCCGATCATCTCGTTGAAGGTGCGGAAGCCGAGCTTGGCCATCAGCTCGCGCACTTCCTCAGCCACGAAGGTGAAGAAGTTGATCACGTGCTCCGGCTCGCCGGTGAACAGCTTGCGCAGCTCCGGGTCCTGCGTGGCGACGCCGACCGGGCAGGTGTTCAGGTGGCACTTGCGCATCATGATGCAGCCGGCCGAGACCAGCGCCGCCGTGGCGATGCCGAACTCGTCGGCGCCCAGCAACGCGCCGATCACCACGTCGCGTCCGGTGCGCATGCCGCCGTCGACCTGCACCGCGATGCGCCCGCGCAGGCGGTTCATCACCAGCGTCTGGTGGGTTTCGGCCAGGCCGATCTCCCACGGGCTGCCGGCGTGCAGGATCGACGTGATCGGGCTGGCGCCGGTGCCGCCCTCGAAGCCGGAGATGGTGACGTGGTCGGCGTGTGCCTTGGACACGCCGGCCGCGACCGTCCCGACCCCGAGCTCGGAGACCAGCTTCACCGAGACCCG
>CAZVLI010000924.1:0-1946 GCA_964627965.1 uncultured Rhodospirillales bacterium | reverse complement strand
GCTCGATGGCGTGCCGATGTCGTGGAAGGATCTGTTCGATACGGCCGGCATCACCACGACCTTCGGCTCCGCCCTGTTTCGCGACCGGGTGCCGGACCGTGACGCGAGGGTACTGGCGCGCGCCACCGCCGCCGGCATGGTGTGCCTGGGCAAGACCAACCTGTCGGAACTGGCTTATTCGGGGCTCGGCATCAACCCGACATTCGGGACCCCGGCGAACGCCGCCGATCCGTCGGTTGAACGTGTGCCGGGCGGCTCGTCGTCGGGCGCCGGTGTGTCGGTCGCGGGCGGGCTGGCGCCGGCCGGTATCGGCTCGGACACGGGCGGCTCGGTGCGCATCCCGGCAGCGTGGAACGGGCTCGTCGGGTTGAAGACGACGATCGGCCGGCTGCCGCTGGACGGCGCCATGCCGCTGTCGCTCAGCTACGACACCGCCGGGCCGTTGACGCTCGATGTCGCCGACGCCGCGGCGGTGTTCGCGGTGCTGGACGAGAGCCGGATGGCCGATCTCAAGGGTGCCAGCCTGAACGGTGCCCGCCTGCTGGTCCCGACCACGATCGCGTTCGACGGACTGGACGACACCGTCGCCGGTGCGGTCGAGGTGGCATTGGAGGCGCTGGCCAAGGCCGGGGCGGTGCTGGATCGGCAACCGGTGCCGGAATTCGCCGAGGCCTATGACGCCGTCGCCGAGTACGGCAACGTGATCACGTCGGAAGGCTACGCGCTGTGGCGCGACGAGGTGGCGCGCGGCGGCAACCAGGTGTTCGCGCCGATCCGCGAGCGGCTGCAGTTGGCCGAGCAGATGACGGCCTACCAGGCCGAGAAGGCGCACATGGTGCTGGACGAGATCGCGCGGCGCTTCCAGGCGCGCTACGCCGGCTACCAGGCGGTGGTGATGCCGACGGTGCCGATCGTCGCGCCGGCGATTCAGCCGTTGATGGACGACCGCACGGCGTTCGACGCTGCCAACGTGGCGAGCGCCCGCAACACCCGGTTCGGCAACCTGATGGCCGGTTGCGGCCTGACCATCCCGTGCCAGCGACCGGGCGAGTTGCCGGTGGGCCTGTGCTTCATGGCGGCCCCGAACACGGAGGGCGCATTGCTGCGCCTCGGCGCGGCGGCGGAGGCGGCGCTGCAGTCGTAAGAAGCGCGTCATGCCCCGGCTTGTCCGGGGTATCCACGTGGCGCCGCCTGCAACTGCCGTCGGGCAGTGCGCGTCGATGTTTCCATTTCGGGGTTGCGCCGGCGGCGGCTCGCCGACGTGGATGGCCCGGACAAGCCGGGCCATGACGCGTTGTGGCGATTACTTCATCACCTCGACGAACTTCCGCATGGCGTCGATCTGCTTGTCGAGCGGGCCGATGTCCTGGCCGGAGCAATAGAAGCCGACGTGGGTGATGGTGTGTTCGGCCCAGGCGTCGGCGGCGCGTCGCCAATCGTCCGGGCCGCCCTGGCCGGCGCGGACCCAGACCTCGATGCCGAACTGGAATGGGTTGCGACCCTCGTCGCGCAGGTACTGGCGAAGTTGCTTGAGCTGGCCGACGCGTTCCTCGCTCGGTCCGCCGAGCGGGATCCACCCCTGGCCGTATTTCGCGGCGCGGCGCAATGCGGCATCGGCCGAGCCGCCGAACCAGACCGGGATCGGGCGCTGGATCGGCGGCGGGTTGATGCCGGACGCGGTGACGGTGTGGAAGTCGCCCTCGAACGTCACGCTGCGTTCGGTCCACAGCCGGTTCATCAGTTCGACCTGCTCGGCCTGGCGCCGGCCGCGCGTTGCCCATACCTCGCCCAGAGCCTCGTACTCCAGCGGGTTCCAGCCGACGCCGACGCCCAGCCGCAGCTTGCCGCCGCACAGGATGTCGAGCTGCGCCGCCTGCTTGGCGACCACCGCGGTCTGCCGCTGCGGCAGGATCAGCACGCCGGTGGAGATCTCCAGCCCGTCGGCG
>CAZVLI010000923.1:0-1951 GCA_964627965.1 uncultured Rhodospirillales bacterium | reverse complement strand
GGGCGTGCAGGAATATCTCGACTTCGGCCTGCTCGGCTGGGCGATGTCGCGCTATTCCGGCTGCTGGGTCGGCTTCAAGGCGGTGACGGAACTGGTCGAGAGCGCCGCCTCGGTCGACGTCGACCCGGACCGTCTCGACATCAGGATTCCGGACTTGGAGCTGCCCGAGGGCGGCCTCAACATCCGCTGGCCGGACGACCGCTGGTCGGAGGAGATCCGGCTGCAGCAGCACAAGGTCTATGCGGCGCTGGCCTTCGCCCGCGACAACGGCATCAACCGCATCGTCTTCAATCCGCCGAAGGCGCGGTTCGGCATCGTCACCGCCGGCAAGTCCTACCTCGACGTACGCCAGGCGCTCGACGACCTCGGCATCGACGAGGCCAAGGCCAACGAGTTCGGCATCCGCCTGCTGAAGATCGGCATGCCCTGGCCGCTTGAGCCGGAGATCGTGCGCGAGTTCGCCACCGGCCTCGACGAGGTGCTGGTGGTCGAGGAGAAGCGCGCGCTGATCGAGAACCAGCTCAAGGAGCAGCTCTACAACTGGCGCGAGGATGTCCGCCCCCGCGTCGTCGGCAAGTTCGACGCGGACCGCAACTGGCTGCTGCCCTCGCACGGCGAACTGTCGCCGTCCATGGTCGCCAAGGTGATCCACGGCCGTATCAATGACTTCGCCAGCACGCCGCGTATGGACGAGCGTATCGAGGAACTGGCGCGCAAGGAGAAGGCGGTCGCCGAGGCCGGCAGCGCGCCGATGGTCCGCACGCCGTACTTCTGCTCCGGCTGTCCGCACAACACGTCGACGAAGGTGCCCGAGGGCAGCCGCGCACTGGCCGGCATCGGCTGCCACTTCATGGTCCTGTGGATGGACCGCTCGACCGAGACCTTCACCCAGATGGGCGGCGAAGGCGTGCCGTGGGTAGGCCAGGCGCCGTTCACCGACGAGAACCACATCTTCGCCAACCTCGGCGACGGCACCTACTACCACTCCGGCCTGATGGCGATCCGCGCCGCAGTCGCCGGCGACGTGAACATCACCTACAAGATCCTCTACAACGACGCCGTCGCGATGACCGGCGGCCAGGCGCATGACGGCCCCCTGACCCCGCCGCAGATCGCGCAGCAGGTGTTCCACGAGGGCGTCGCCCGCGTCGTCGTGGTCAGCGACGAACCCGACAAGTACCCGATCGGCACCGAGTGGCCGGAAGGCACGACGCTGCATCACCGCGACGAGCTGGACGAGGTGCAGCGCACGTTGCGCGAGACGCCGGGCTGCACCGTGCTGATCTACGACCAGACCTGCGCAGCCGAGAAGCGCCGCCGCCGCAAGCGCGGCACCTTCCCCGACCCCGACCGTCGCGCGTTCATCAACGACGCGGTGTGCGAGGGCTGCGGCGACTGCTCGGTGAAGTCGAACTGCGTGTCGGTCGAGCCGCTTGAGACCGAGTTCGGCCGCAAGCGCCAGATCAACCAGTCCGCGTGCAACAAGGACTTCTCGTGCATCAAGGGCTTCTGCCCGAGCTTCGTGACCGTCTCCGGCGCCAGCATCCGCAAGGCGACCAGCTCAAGCGTCGCTTCGCTCGACACCTCTGAGCTGCCCGAGCCCGAGGTCGCGGCGACCGGCGACGCCTACAACATCCTCGTCACCGGCGTGGGCGGCACCGGCGTCATCACCGTCGGCCAACTCCTCGGCATGGCCGCGCACATCGAGGGCAAGGGCGTCACCGTCCTCGACTTCACCGGCCTGGCGCAGAAGAACGGCGCGGTACTGAGCCACGTGCGGATCGCGCCCGAGCCGGCCGGCATCCACGCGCCGCGCATCGCCGACGGCACCGCCGACCTGCTGCTCGGCTGCGACATGGTGGTCGCGGCCAGCGACGAGGCCATCGGCAAGCTGCAGGCCGGCGCCACCCACGCGGTGGTCAATGACCACCTGACGCCGACCGCCGACTTC
>CAZVLI010000922.1:0-1955 GCA_964627965.1 uncultured Rhodospirillales bacterium | reverse complement strand
GAAGACCGTCGATGTGCTGGTCGAGAACTACCGCCCGACGGTGATGCTGCGTGCCGGGCTCGGCTGGGACGACCTGCACCCGATCCACCCGAAGCTGATCTACGCGCAGCTTTCCGGCCTCGGCTATGACGGCCCGCTGGCCGGGCGCGGCGGCTTCGACCTGATCGCGCAGGGCATGGGCGGCATCATGCACGTCACCGGCGAACCGGACGGACCGCCGACCTCGGTCGGCCTGCCGATCTGCGATCTCGGCACCGGCATGTGGGCGGTGCAGGGCATCCTCGCCGCGCTCTACCAGCGCACGCTGACCGGCCAGGGCCGGCTGATCGAATGCTCGCTGCTGGAGACCGCCATCGGCTTCAGCTCGTGGACCAGCGCCGGCTGGCTGGTCGACCACACCGAGCCAGAGCGCCAGGGCTCGCGCCACCGTCAGAACGCGCCCTATCAGCGCATGGCGACCGGCGATGGCTACATCATGATCGGCGCCAGCAACCAGGCGATCTGGCAACGCTGCGCGGAGGCCCTGGGCCACGCCGAATGGGCCGACGACCCGCGCTTCGCCAGCAGCCGCGAGCGCATGGCCAACCGCCCGGCCCTGGAACAGACGATGGAGGCGGTGCTCGCCACCAACACCACCGAACACTGGGTGGAAGTGCTGGCCGCCGCCGGCGTGCCGTGCGGTCCGGTGAACAACTACGAGCAGCTCTTCAACGACCCGCAGGTCAGGCATCGCGGCATGGTCGTCACCGCGCAGGACGACGAGCTCGGCGAGGTCCCGCACGTCCGCACGCCCATCAAGATGGGCGACGACATCGCCGTCCGCACCGTCGCCCCGAAGCTCGGCCAGCACAACGAGGAAGTCTTCGGCGCCCTCGGCCGCACCCCGACCGACCTCGCGGCGCTGAGAGCGAAGGACGTGCTGTAGAGAGCCCGACCTGCCATCCGAAGGCCGGCATGACGGAGCCGAATTGGATCGCTGACGCCCCTATGTATCCTTCGCCGCTCCGGCTAAGGTCCGCCGCGCACGCCTAGCAATCGCCGAGCCTCGCCCATGCTGCGCCGTCTGTACGACTTCACGATGCTGCTGGCCTCGCACCGCCGGGCGACGCCGGCACTGGCTTTCGTGTCGTTCATCGAGAGTTCGGTCTTTCCAATCCCGCCGGACATCATGCTGATCCCGATGGTGCTGGCCGACCGCCGCCGCGCCTGGTGGATCGCCACCGTGTGCACTGTTGCCTCGGTGCTGGGCGGTATCCTGGGCTACGCCATCGGCTACTTCCTGTGGGACCTGATCGGCGAGCCGATCATGAACTTCTACGGCTATGCCGAGAAATTCGAGCAGTTCGCCGGGCGCTACAACGAGTGGGGCGCCTGGATCGTGTTCATCGCTGGCGTCACGCCCTTCCCTTACAAGGTGATCACCATCGCCAGCGGCGTCACGGGCTTGAGCCTGCCGGTGTTCATTGCCTGCTCGGTGGTGGCGCGCGGCTTGCGCTTCTTCGTCGTCGCCGGCCTGCTCTACTGGTTCGGGCCGCCGATCCGCGACTTCATCGAGAAGCGCCTGGGCCTGATGTTCACGATCTTCGTGGTCATGCTTTTCGCCGGCTTCGCCGTCATCAAGCTGCTGTAAATCCGCGCCGGCTCGCCTATGTTCCAGAGCATGGATACCGCGCTTACCGGTCCCCGCGCGCCGCTGCTGCTGCTGCTCGCCAGCGTGATCGCGCTCGGCGCCGCCTTCGTCGCGCAGTACGGCTTCGACCTGCAGCCGTGCGTGCTGTGCCTGTACCAGCGCTGGCCCTACGGCGTCGCCATCGTTCTGGCGCTGGCGGCGCTGGCGCTGCCGAAGTATCGCGGCTGGCTGCTGGCGCTGATCGGCCTGACGCTGCTGGTCGACGCCGGGATCGCCGGCTACCACGTCGGCGTCGAGCAGCACTGGTGGGCCGGCACCGACGCCT
>CAZVLI010000921.1:0-1960 GCA_964627965.1 uncultured Rhodospirillales bacterium | reverse complement strand
AGGCGACGCGCAGGTTGTACGGGGCGCGGAAGGCGCGGCTGACGGTGACGTCCACCGCCGCCGGCGCGCTGGTCGCGATGCCGTCATCGACGGTGTACTCGAAGGTGTCGGTGCCCTGGAAATCGAAGTCCGACACGTACTTCACCCTGGCGCTGGACGGCGTCACGTCGAAGAACGGCAGCGTCTTGTAGACGTGCAGGAAGAAGTCACTGACCGCCGAGGTGCTCGGTGTCTCCAGCACGAAGAACGCGGTGGAGTTCACCGACACGTGCCGCGGATTGCCCATGTTCCCCAGCACGAACTGGCCGCTCTGCGAAATGCCCGCCCCTTCGGAAATCGCCTCGCCGGCGAAGGTGCCATCCTCGGCGAAGCGCTGCACGCGCAGGTTGTAGTAGTCGGCGACGTAGAGGAAGTCGTTGGGGTCCAGGTTCATGTGCAGCGCGAGATCGAACTGCCCCGGCGCGCTGCCGGCGGTATCGTTGTCGACGGCGGGCCGGTCGCACTTTTCGTCGGTGCACTGGTAGCCGCGGGAGGTTTCGGTCGTCACGTCGCAGGCGTTGAAGGGCACGCCCTCGCCGTCCAGCTTGTTGCCGGTGCACTTGCCCATCCAGCCGATCAGCTCGCCGGGCACCGGGTTGCCGGCGGCGTCCTCGGTCGGCGGGCCGATCTTCCAGATGCGGTTGACGCAGGCATCGGCGACATACAGGTTGCCGCCGCTGTCAACCTGCATGGTGAAGCCGATAAAGGTGTCGCCGAGTATCGACACGCACTGGTTGTCCAGGATGCGATCGTCCAGGCCGTAGCCGGAGAAACCGACGCTGTCCTTGTCGTAGTCCGGCCCGATCACCTGGCCGAGATAGCGGTCCGGCTGGTTGCGGTCGAAAGCGTAAATGCCGCCCTTGTCGTTGACGTAGATGACGTCGTTGACAGTGTCGACAGTGGCCTCGACCAGGTTGTCTTCGTCCAGCCGGTCGTCCAGCCCCAGCGCCGGGTTCACCGGCGAGTCGTCATCGTACAGCGCGAAGATATCGTCGCTGTCACCATCCAGCGATGAGAGATCCGGCCCCAGGCCGTGCAGCACCGCGGAGGCCCCGGTGCCGACGGTGAACCACCAGATATCGCCGTTGGCATCAACGTCAAAGACGCCGTCAAACAGGCCGCCCTCGAGGCTGATCGGCCGCTCGTTCAGCAGGTTGCCGTCCAGCCAGCGGGAGATGCGCGGCTTGGGCGCATTGTTCGGCCCCAGCGAGGCATCGCACTCGAAGGCGAAGTCGGTGACGTAGTATTCCCGCTCATCGGTAACATGCACGTACAGCGGCTCGTAGATCAGGCCGCGCGGCGGCGCGGTCTGCGTACCGTTCGGCGGGCAGTAGCACTTCTCGACGTACAAGGTGTGCTCGAGGCGATCGAGCTGCGCCAGCTTGCCCTCGAACTCCCGCGCGTCGTTGAGATCCGTCGGGCAAGACAGCGCCTGCCAGGTCGTATTGACCACGCGCTCCAGCGGCGTCAGGCGCAGGTCCTCGATGAAGAACGGCTTCAGCGGTGCCTCGAAGCTGCCGTCGCCGGGCGGGGCCGAGATGTCGAAGCGCAGCGGATCGACGATGCCGCCGGTGCAGCCCGGATCGTCGGCCACGGCGGTGTTCGCGACCGGCAGGCAATCCGTATCGCTGCCGGTCAGCTGGATTTCGACCGGCTGCGAGGTCAGCGTGGCGGCAGCGGCGGCGGCGGCGGTCGGCACCGTGTTAGTCCCCGGCGTCTTGACCGACACCACCTGCGTATAGCGGAACGGATCCTCCGGCGGCGCGCTGGTCAGGTTGCCAGAGGCATCCTCGGCAGTATAGGTAATAAATACGCGCTCATCGACGCCGAAGCTGGCCGGCGCATCGTCGCTGACCACCGGGAACGGATCGGCGAGATCGGAGACCTGCGGCACGCCGAGGTTGATCGCGGCTTTCGCAAC
>CAZVLI010000920.1:0-1963 GCA_964627965.1 uncultured Rhodospirillales bacterium | reverse complement strand
CTTGATGTCGGTGCGTTTAGGCATGCGTCTCCATCAACCGGCAGAACCGGTCGAACAGGTAATGGCTATCCTGCGGCCCCGGCGAGGCCTCCGGATGATACTGAACGGAAAATACCGGCCGGCCCTCGACCCGCAGGCCCTCCACGCAGCCGTCGAACAGCGAGCGGTGGGTCAGCACGACGCCCTCCGGCAAGCTGTCCTCGGTCACCACGAAACCGTGGTTCTGGCTGGTGATCTCGACCTTGCCGGTCTCCAGGTCCTTTACCGGCTGGTTGGCGCCGCGATGGCCGAGCGACAGCTTCTGCGTCTTCAGGCCGAGCGCCAGGGCCAGGATCTGGTGCCCCAGGCAAATACCGAAGATCGGCGTGTCGGTCTTCAGCAGGGCCTGCAGCGTCGGCATCGAGTAGTCCATGGTCGCGGCCGGGTCGCCCGGACCGTTGGACAGGAACACGCCGTCCGGCTTCATCGCCAGGATGTCGTCGGCCGGGGTCTGCGCCGGCACCACGGTGACCTTGCAGCCGCGCTCCGCCAGCGAACGAAGAATGTTGCGCTTGATGCCGAAGTCGATGGCGACGACGTGGTGCTTCGGCTCGGTCAGACTGCCGTAGCCGCTCTCGATGCGCCAGGCGGTCTCCGCCCACTCGTAGCTCTGCCGGCAGGTGACTTCCTTGGCCAGGTCCATGCCTTCCAGGCCCGGCCACGCGGCAGCCTTGGCCTGCATGGCCGCGATATCCAGTTTGCCGTCGGCGCGGTGCGCGATCGTGCCGTTCGGGGCGCCACCGTCACGGATCAAACGGGTCAGCCGGCGCGTGTCGATGCCGGCGATCCCGGCGATATCGTGGCTCTTCAGCCAGGCATCCAGGTGCCGGCTGGCGCGCCAGTTCGACGGCTCGGTGATGTCCATGCGCAGCACCATGCCGCGCGCCGCCGGTGTCGTCGTCTCGATATCTTCGTCGTTGGTGCCGACGTTGCCGATATGCGGAAACGTGAAGGTGATGATCTGACCGGCATAGGACGGGTCGGTCATGATCTCCTGGTAGCCGGTCATCGAGGTGTTGAAGCAGACCTCGCCGACCGATTCCGTCTCTGCGCCGATTCCACGGCCCCAGAATACGGTGCCGTCGGCCAACACCAGGGCGGCCGTGGCCCAGCCGGGCCGTGCGGATGTCTGGGCATCCGTCGCGGTCATCGTTCAGGTTCTCCTGATTGTCGAGCTGGCCTCGATTGGCGCGCCATCGAGAATATGGTGACGCCATCGCCGCCTGCCAGCGCGGCGGGCCTTGAAATCCGCCGGCGGGCGCCAAAGTAAGCAAAAGCCATGCCGGCGTCAAGCTGAGGCATGAGCGAAAAACTCTAACAAGATCAGGTGGTTAGGCAAAATCGCGTGGGGCGCCACGCGATTTACATCGCCGCCGCCGATCGGGTAGGATCGCAGCCCGTTCGCGGGCGATCCAGGAAGTAGCGCGTATGTTGCGAACTCGTTTGAACGAGGCGCTGAAAGACGCGATGCGGGCCAAGGCACCGCGTCGCGTCTCGACCCTGCGTCTCATCCTCGCTGCCATCAAGGACCGTGATATCGCGGCCCGTTCGGAAGGGAATCTGGACGGCGTCAGCGATGACGGCATCCTGGCCATTCTGCAGCAGATGGTGCGTCAGCGCCGCGACTCCATCGCCCACTACGAGGCCGGGGCTCGGCTGGAGCTGGCCGAGCAGGAGCAGCAGGAAATCGACGTCATCCACGAATTCCTGCCGGAGCAGCTTGGCGAGGACGCGACCCGCGACGCGGTGGTCGAAGCGATCGACGAGCTCGACTGCTGCGGCCTCAAGGACATGGGCCGCACCATGAGCACCCTGAAGGACCGCTTCGCTGGCCGCATGGACTTCTCGATGGCCTCGGGCAGGAACACTACCTGCCGGACGCGCGTGTCGAGACGCAGCGCTTCTCGCACGAGCCGGCGGCCTT
>CAZVLI010000919.1:0-1968 GCA_964627965.1 uncultured Rhodospirillales bacterium | reverse complement strand
CATCATCGGCAAGCAGCGGCACGGGCCCACCGGCACCGTGAAGCTGATGTTCGACCGCGAGCACACGCGTTTCCACAACCTCGATATCGGCCATGCCGCCGGCGACCACCCGGTCTGATCTCGCCGCCGCGACGCTGACCGTCGACCTCGCGGTGATCGCCGCCAACCATGCCCGCCTTCGCGAGATCGCCGGCGTCGCCTGCGCCGCCGCCGTGAAGGCCGATGCCTACGGGCTGGGCATGGCACAGGTGGCCCCTGCCCTGGCCAATGCCGGCTGCGAGGCCTTCTTCGTCGCCCACCTGTTCGAGGGCTTGGCGCTGCGCGAATTGCTGCCCGAGGTCGACATTTACGTGCTGCACGGCTGCCCGGCCGGCACAGAGGCGGAAGCAGCCAGCGCCGGCCTGCGACCGGTGCTGTGTACCGAAGCACAGGTCGCCGCCTGGGACGGCGGGCCGGCGGCGCTGCACGTCGACAGCGGCATCAACCGGCTGGGGCTGGCGCCAGACGTGTTTCGCCGCCTCGTCGACGATGGAACACTGGGCCGGCTCGACCTTCGGCTGCTGCTGAGCCACCTCGCCTGCGCCGACGACGCGGGCAACCCGATGAACCGGCGCCAGCGCGACCTCTTTGCCGAACTGCGGAGGTTGCTGCCGGGCGTGCCGGCCAGTCTGGCGAACTCCTCCGGCCTGTTCCTCGGCGAGGATTTCGCCTTCGACATGGTCCGTCCCGGCGCGGCGATCTATGGCGTGAACCCGACGCCAGGACAGCCGAATCCGATGCGACCTGCGGTGCGATTGCGTGCGGAAATCCAGCAAATCCGTCACATTGACGCCGGTGAGAGCGTTGGCTACGGTGCCGCCTTCTCGGCCAGCCAGCCCACACGCGTCGCGGTCGTTCCGGTCGGCTATGCCGACGGCTACTTCCGCTGTCTGGGCAACCGGGCTTCGGCCTGGGTCGCGGGTGGACGGGTACCGGTGGTGGGGCGGGTCTCGATGGACATGATCACGCTGGACGTGACGACGGTTGGCGAGGCCGAGGCCGGCACGACGGTCGAACTGCTTGGCGACAACGTCACCGTGGACGACCTGGCCGACGCCGCCAGCACCATCGGCTACGAAGTCCTGACCGCGCTGGGGCCGCGCTACGCCCGCGAGTACCTGACTTGATCAATCCGTTCGCGATTATCGGGCGCACGACGCTCGCCTTCCTCGCCGCCATCGGCCGTCTGGCGATGTTCACCGGCAACGGTGTCATGCACACCTTCCTGCCGCCGTTCTACTTCGGGCTGATCTGGCGACAGATGCTCGCCATCGGCTACTACTCGCTGCCGGTCGTCGGCCTGACCGCGTTCTTCACCGGCGCCGTGCTGGCACTGCAAATCTACGTCGGCTCGGCACGCTTCAACGCGGAGAGCGCCGTCGCCTCGATCGTCGTCATCGGCCTGGTGCGCGAGCTCGGGCCGGTGCTGGGCGGCCTGATGGTCGGCGGCCGGGTCGGCGCCGCGATCGCCGCCGAACTCGGCACCATGCGCGTGACCGAGCAGATCGACGCCCTGATCACGCTGCAGACCAACCCGTTCAAGTATCTGGTGGCGCCGCGCCTGATCGCCGCCACCATCACCATGCCGATGCTGGTGCTGATCGCCGACATCATCGGCGTACTCGGCGGCTACATGGTCGGCGTGCATCGGCTGGACTTCAACGCCGCCTCCTACATCAAGAACACCTTCGAGTTCCTGGAAGCCATCGACGTGATCTCCGGCCTGGTGAAGGCCGCGGTCTTTGGCTTCATCATCGCGCTGATGGGCTGCTACCACGGCTTCAACAGCTCCGGCGGCGCGCAGGGCGTGGGCCGCGCCACCACCAACGCGGTGGTCACGTCGCTGATCCTGATCCTGATCTCCGACTACTACTTGTCACCGAGGCGTTCTTCGGGCAATGAACCCGCCGATCAAGCTGGCACTCAGGG
>CAZVLI010000918.1:0-1973 GCA_964627965.1 uncultured Rhodospirillales bacterium | reverse complement strand
ACTACCTGGCGGCCCTCCCAGCGGCCGCCGTCCAGCACCATCTGGCCGATGCGCGCGAGATCGAGCGGCCGCATCCGCAGGCCCGAGGCGGCGGCCGGGCGGCCGTCGGAACCGTTCGACCAGGTCACGTCGGTGATCCCGAGCGGACCAAACAATCGCTCGCGGCCGTACGCGAGCAGGGACTGGCCGGTGCCGCCTTCGATCAATCGGCCGAGCAGCGCGCTCGACCCGCCGCTATATGTCCACGTCTCGCCGGGCGGCGAGACGATCGGCCGCGACAGCACGTAACGCACCCGGTCGGGTGCGTACTCCATGGCGATCTCGCTGTTGGCCCGGCTGGTGTAGGGCAGACGCTCGTTCCATTCGAAACCGAGCGTCATGGTGAGCGCGTTCTCGACCCGGATGCGCCGGCGGGCCTCGTCGCGCGCCAGGTCGCCGACGCCGCGAAAGCCGTCGACTAGCGGCGTGTCCGGCGCCGGCACCTTCCCGTCGGCCAGCGCGATGCCATAGAGCAGGCCGACGATGCTCTTGGAGATCGAGCGCACGTCGTGCAGCGTCTTCGCATCGAAGCGCACGATGCCGAGGTCACGGCCGTATTTCTGATCCGGGCCGGCGTAGTAGCGCTCCAGAACCAGCTTGCCCCGGCGCGCGACGATCACCGCGTGGAGGTTCTCCACGTCGCCGGCGGCGACCATGGCGTCGAGCCGCTCGCCGGTGTCCGCGGGCAGCCCTGCCTCGGCCAGACTTCCCCGCGGCCAATCGCCAGCCAACGCCGGCGCGGCCAACGCCGTCATCACCACGGCCAGCAACATTCGCGCGATCATCGCCGATTCTCCACCCGGTGAATCAAGAGTCGAAACAACTTACGACCGACCGATCGGTCGTTCGTAAGTATCGTCGCCACATCGCCACATTCTGTCAAGCATGCGCACGTTCGTTGCCCTCGCCGTCTTGTCCCCAGAATAGAGGCATCAGCGGCCTTGCCGGCGCCGTGGTGTCGGGCCAGGATGCGTCGATGCCGCTACACTTCAACCCCACCGACCGCGCCGCCGCCTATAGCGCGGCGCAAGCCGACATTCTCGCCCCCGACGCCTTCGAGACCGCCCTCGCGGAGATATCGACCTGGCCCGGCTACGAGCCGACACCGCTTGTCTCGCTGGACGGGCTGGCACGCGAACTTGGCGTCGGCGCGCTGCACTACAAGGACGAGAGCCGTCGCTTCGGCCTGAAGAGCTTCAAGGCGCTAGGCGGGGCCTACGCCGTGCTGCGACTGCTGCAGGCCGAGGTGGAACGCCGCACGGCGAACCGGCCGAGCGCGCGCGAACTGGCCAACGGCGCGCATTCGCCACTGACAGAGAACATGACGGTGTGCTGCGCGACGGATGGCAATCACGGCCGCTCGGTCGCCTGGGGCGCGCAGACCTTCGGCTGCGCCTGCGTGATCTTCGTCCACGCCACGGTGAGCCAGGGCCGGTGCGACGCCATCGCCGCCTACGGCGCGGAGGTGCGACGCGTGGACGGCACCTATGACGACGCGGTGCGCGAGGCGGCGGCTGTGGCCGAGCGCGAAGGCTGGACCGTCGTGTCCGACACCTCCTACGACGGCTACATGGATATCCCGCGCGAGGTGATGGCCGGCTATTCGGTGATGGCGTCGGAGGCGATGTGGCAGATCGATCAGGCGCCGACCCACGTGTTCCTGCAAGGCGGCGTCGGCGCGCTCGCCGCGTCCGTGGTCGCGCTCGACTGGATGAAGCTGGGTGCCAACCGACCGATGCATGTCGTCGTCGAGCCGGATCGCGCCGACTGCCTGTACCAGAGCGCCGTTGCCGGCAAACCGACGCCGGCCGCAGGCGACCTCGACACGGTGATGGCGGGACTGTCATGCGGCGAGGTCTCGCTGCTGGCCTGGGCGGTTCTCAAGGACGGCGCGGAGGCGTTCCTGTTGGCGCTCGACTCGAAGACGGGAGAGC
>CAZVLI010000917.1:0-1973 GCA_964627965.1 uncultured Rhodospirillales bacterium | reverse complement strand
AGCCGACCAACCACCTCGATGCCGAGTCAGTCGCCTGGCTGGAGCGGCACCTGGAGGAGTACACCGGCACCGTCGTGGCGGTGACCCACGACCGCTACTTCCTCGACAATGTTGCCGGTTGGATTCTCGAGCTCGATCGCGGTCAGGGTATTCCTTACCAGGGCAACTATTCCGGCTGGCTGGAGCAGAAGCAGAAGCGGCTGGCGCAGGAGGCCAAGCAGGAGGACGCGCGCCAGCGCACCCTGTCTTCCGAACTGGAGTGGATCCGGCAGTCGCCGCGCGCCCGGCAGGCGAAAAGCCAGGCGCGGATCAACGCGTATGAAAAGCTGCTGGCGGAGAGCCAGGACAAGGGGCCGGACCGCGCGCAGATCGTCATCCCGGCCGGCCCGCGCCTGGGCGACCTGGTGATCGAGAGCGAGCACCTGTCGAAGGGCTTCGGCGACCGGCTGCTGATTGACGACCTCAGCTTCCGCATGCCGCCCGGCGCCATCGTCGGCGTGATCGGCCCCAACGGCGCCGGCAAAACCACCTTCGTGCGCATGCTGGTCGGCGAGGAGAAGGCCGACGACGGCGGTTTGCGTGTCGGCGAGACGGTGAAGCTCGGCTATGTCGACCAGTCGCGCGAGGAACTCGGCGGCAAGAACACCGTCTGGCAGGAAATCTCCGGCGGGCAGGACGAGATCGAGCTGGGCAAGCGCAAGGTCGCGAGCCGCGCCTACTGCTCGTGGTTCGGCTTCCGCGGCTCGGACCAGCAGAAGCCGGTCGGCCAGCTCTCCGGCGGTGAGCGTAACCGCGTGCACCTGGCCAAGATGCTGAAGTCCGGCGCCAACCTGATCATCCTCGACGAGCCGACCAACGATCTCGACGTGGACACGCTGCGCGCGCTGGAGGAGGCGCTGCTCGACTTCGCCGGCTGCGCCATCGTGATCAGCCATGATCGCTGGTTCCTGGACCGCATCGCCAACCACATCCTGGCCTTCGAGGGCGACAGCCACGTGGAGTGGTTCCCCGGCAACTTCCAGGCCTACGAGGAAGACAAGAAGCGCCGGCTGGGCGACGACGCCGACCAGCCGCACCGCATCAAGTACAAGCCGCTGGTGCGGAGCTAGCCCACAACCGTCACCCCGGACGACGCGCCTTGCGCGGCGATCCAGGGTCCATGTCGACGACACGCCGTGGCGCGGAAATGGACCCCGGCTCAGGGCCGGGGTGACGCCTTTGTGGATGATTGGCGTAAACTCCCGGTGGGGAGTGCACGCCGATGACCGCCTATGAGCGCATCACCGTCACGCCGATCTCCGGCTCGATCGGGGCCGAGATCGGCGGTGTCGACATCGCCACCGGACCGGATGACGAGACCATCGCGGAGATCCGGCGCGCGCTGCTCGACCACCTGGTGATCTTCTTCCGCGACCAGGACTTCGACGACGCCACGCACAAGGCCTTTGCCGCGCGGTTCGGCGAGCTGTTCATCCATCCGAACTACGACCTCGGTCAGGACGATCCGGAGATCGTGCGGCTGGTGCGCGCGGCCGGCGACACCTCGGTCGCCGGCGAGGAGTGGCACACCGACACCACGATGATGGCGGCCCCGCCGATGGGCTCGATCCTGCACGCGCTCGAGGTGCCGCCCTACGGCGCCGACACCCTGTTCGCCAACCAGTACCTGGCCTACGAGACCCTGTCGGACGGGATGAAGGACATGCTGGGCGAGATGCGCGCGGTACATTCCGACATCCTGGTCGCCGGGCCGCAGGCGGCGAAGAACTCGAAACGCACGTCGAAGGTGCGCGAGGACGCCAACTGGCGCCCGACCGTGAACACCCACCCCGTGGTCCGGACGCATCCGGAGACCGGGCGCAAGTGCCTGTTCGTGAACCAGGCCTACACCGTCGGTTTCGAGGGCATGAGCGAGGCGGAGAGCCGGCCGCTGCTGGAGTTCCTGCTGGACCAGGGCCACAAGCCGGAGGTCA
>CAZVLI010000916.1:0-1976 GCA_964627965.1 uncultured Rhodospirillales bacterium | reverse complement strand
CAGGCGGGAGCCGTCGATGGCGATACGCGCCTCGGCGATGCGCTCCAGCGTCACGGTCTGCTCGGAGACCGGACGACCAAAGGCGACACGCTCCTTGGTGCGCTTGCACATCAGCTCCAGCGCGCGCTCGGCAACGCCGATCTGACGCATGCAGTGGTGGATGCGGCCCGGGCCCAGGCGGCCCTGCGCGATCTCGAAGCCGCGGCCCTCGCCCAGCAGCATGTTGGACGCCGGCACGCGGACATTCTCGAACAGCACCTGGCCGTGACCATGCGGCGCATCGTCATAGCCGAACACGTGCAGCATGCGCTCGATCTTGATGCCCGGCGCGTCGGCCGGCACCAGGATCATCGACTGCTGGCGGTAGCGGTCGGGATTGTTCGGGTCCGACTTGCCCATGAAGATCAGGACCTTGCAGCGCGGATCGCCGATGCCCGACGACCACCACTTGCGGCCGTTGATCACGTACTCGTCGCCGTCGCGCTCGATCCGGCTCTCGATGTTGGTGGCGTCCGACGAAGCCACCGCCGGCTCGGTCATCGCGAAGCAGGACCGGATCTCGCCAGCCATCAGCGGCTTCAGCCACTTTTCCTTGTGCTCGTCGGTGCCGTAGCGGACCAGCACTTCCATGTTGTCGGTGTCCGGCGCGGAGCAGTTGAACGACTCGCCGGCCATCGGCGAACGTCCCATCAGCTCGCACAGCGGCGCGTATTCCAGGTTGGTGAGGCCGGCGCCAAGGTGACTCTCGGGCAGGAACATGTTCCAGAGCCCGGCTTCCTTGGCCTTCACCTTCACCTCTTCCAGGATCGGCACCGGCGCCCAGCGCTCGCCATCGGCGATCTGCTGCTGGTACGTCTCCTCGTTCGGATAGATGTGCTCGTCCATGAACTTCTGGACGCGCTCCATGTAATCCTTGCAGCGATCGGAATACTCGAATTCCATCCCGGTCGTTCCTTCCTCGTTCAGCTTGCTCTTGATCTGATTTTGCTCGACCGATCCTAGCGCCTGCCCACGAAAAAGTCGCGCAGCAGTTGGGCTGCTTCGGCCTCGGCCAGTCCCGGATAGAGCTCCGGCCGGTGGTGACAGGTGGGCTGATGCAGCACGCGGGCGCCGTGTTCCACGCCGCCCATCTTAGGGTCCGGCGCGCCCCAGTAGAGCCGGCGGATGCGGGCGAAGGAGATCGCCGCCGCGCACATCGGACACGGCTCCAGTGTTACGTACAGATCGCAGTCGACCAGCCGGGGCGAGCCGAGCGCCTTCGCCGCCGCCCGGATCGCCAGCATCTCCGCGTGCGCGGTCGGATCGGCCAGTTCCTCGGTCCGGTTGCCGTTGGCCGCCAGCACGTCGCCGCCGGCATCGACGACCACGGCACCGACCGGCACCTCGCCACGCGCGGCCGCCAGCCGCGCCTGCTCCAGCGCCAGTTGCATCGGCGTCGTCATTGCATGATCAAGCCGCCATCGACGTTGACGGTCTGGCCGGTGATGTTGCGGGCGCCGGGACCCGCCAGGAACACCGCCAGCGCCGCGATGTCCTCCGGTGTGTTCCCGCGCCCGAGCGGGATGGCGTCGCTCTGCCGCCGCAGCAGGTCGTCGACGGTCGTGCCAGTCTCCGTCGCGCGCCGCGCCAGGATGCCCTGCAGCATCTCGGTCTCGACCACGCCCGGGCAGATCGCGTTGACGTTGATGTCGTGCGGGGCGAACTGGACCGCGGCGATATAGGACATCGAGATCACCGCGCCCTTGGTCGCCGCGTAGGCCGGATTGGAAGTGTTACGGAAACCCTTGCCGGCAATCGAGGCGATGTTGACGATCCGGCCGCCGCGACCCTGCTCGATCATCCGCTTGGCCACCTGCTGGGTGCAGAAGAAGACGCCCTTCGCGTTCACCGACTGCATCAGGTCCCAGTCCGCCTCGGTGATGTCGAGGAATGTGCCGTGCCGGGTGACGCCGGCGTTGTTGACCAGGATGTCGATC
>CAZVLI010000915.1:0-1985 GCA_964627965.1 uncultured Rhodospirillales bacterium | reverse complement strand
ATGCACGGCGGCAATGGTATCTCCGACGAGTATCACGTGATGCGCCACATGGTGAACCTGGAGACGGTGAACACCTACGAGGGCACGCACGACGTGCACGCCCTCATCCTCGGCCGCGCCCAGACCGGCATTCAGGCCTTCACCGCCTGACCCAGTCCACCGCGACACCGACGCCGCCGGCCGACACCACGGTCGGCGGCGGCAAGCTGGTCATGCTGGGCGCGATGACGCTCGGCTGGGGCCTGTTCTGGCCGTTCATGCAGCTTGCCCTGGCGGAAATGCCGATCCTGACCTTCCGTGCGATCTGCGCCGAACTCGGCGGCGCGATCCTGCTGCTGATCGCGCTCGCCACCGGCAACAGCATCCGCATCCCGCGCAACGAGTGGCCGGCGCTGCTGGTCGTCGCTTTCGTCAACTCCACCCTCTGGCTGATGCTGACCGCGACAGGCGTGTCGTTGCTCGGCGCCGGCCGCGCCGTCCTGCTCGCCTACACCATGCCGCTGTGGGCCTTCCTGTTCGGCATGTGGCTGCTGGGCGAGCGGCCGCGCCAGCGCCAGTTCGCCGGGCTGGGCCTCGGCCTGTGCGGCGTGGCGGTGCTGGTCGCGCCGGCGATCTTCGGCGGCGCGGACCTGTCGTTGCCGGGCGTGCTGGCGATGCTGGCCGCCGCGATGGTCTGGGCCGGCGGCGGCACGCTGGTGAAGCGTCGCAACTGGGCGATGTCGATGCCGACGCTCTCGGGCTGGCAGCTGGTGATCGGCGGCCTGCCGATCTGTCTCGCGGCCGCGTGGCTGGAGGCCGACCGGATCGGACCGATCTCATGGGTCGCCGGGCTGGCGCTGGCCTACAACGTGCTCGTCGGCGTGTCCTTCGGCGTCTACGTCTGGTTCCGCCTTGTGCAGAGCTTGCCGATGAGCGTGGCCTCGATGGCGGTGCTGCTGGTGCCGGTGATCGGCCTGACGTCGAGCGCCTGGATGGTCGATGCGCCGCTCGGCTGGCCCGAGCTCGGCTCGCTGGCGCTTATCGTGCTCGGCGTCTCCACGGTGGTGCCGATGCCGAAGCTTGCTAACCTGCGCCGACGAACGAGCTGAAGGAAACGACGACGATGGATTGGGAAGGCCAGTACAACCCGCGCGCGGCGGTGAAGGATTTCGAGCGGCTGACGGAAGAACGGAACGCCGCCGCCGCGGCCGTGCGCGGCAAGCTGCGCGCGACGCTCGACGTGCCCTACGGCAGCGGCGAGCGCGAGAAGGTCGACATCTACCGGCCCGCCGGCGACGGGCCGGCGCCGGTCCAGGTCTACTTCCACGGCGGCTATTGGCGCGGCAATAGCCGGACCGACTTCCCGCACCTAACGCCGACCTTCACCGAGGCCGGCGCGGTCTGCGTGCTCGCCGGCTACGACCTGTGCCCGACCGTCACGCTCGACGACATCGTCGCCGAGACCTACCGCTGCCTGGCGTGGGTCTATCGCAACATCGCCGACCACGGTGGCGACCCGGCGCGCATCTACTTGTCGGGCAGTTCCGCCGGCGGCCATCTCACGGCGATGGCCCTGGCCCGAGACTGGACGCAGGACGGGCTGCCGGCCGACATGATCAAAGGCGGCGCGCCGATCACCGGCGTCTACGACACGGCGCCGGTGCTGAACATCTCCGTCAACGAGGAGATCCGCCTGACGCCTGAGATGGTCGACCGCACCAGCCCCAAGGACATGCCGCCGCGCCATGGCGGCCCGGTACTGGTCGCCGTCGGCGGCGCCGAGACCGAAAGCTGGATCGCCATGTCGCGCGACTACGCCGAGATGTGTCGCCAGGCCGGTTGCGCGGTCGAGTACCTGGAGCCGGCCGGCCTCAACCACTTCACCATCACCGCCTCCATCGCCGACCCGCAAAGCCCGCTGGCACAGGCGATGCTGCGGCAGAAGGGAGTGGCCTAGCGCCGCCGCCGCCACCGACGCCGGGCCGGCCCGACACCGACCAGCGCGC
>CAZVLI010000914.1:0-1993 GCA_964627965.1 uncultured Rhodospirillales bacterium | reverse complement strand
AGGTGTCGACGAAGGCGCGCGCCTGGGTCACCTCGGCCTTGATCTTGCCGAGCGGGAAGCGGGGGTTCTGGAACTCGAACACCGGCTGGCCAAAGGCGGTGCGGTCCTTGGTGTAGTCGACCGTCCACTGCAGCGCCGCTTCCATGTTGGCGACGGCGGAGATTGCGACCTGCAGGCGCTCCCAGGCCAGCTCCTGCATCAGGTAGACGAAGCCCTTGCCTTCCTCGCCCAGCATGTTGGTGGTCGGCACCCGCACGTCGTCGAAGAACAGCTCCGACGTGTCCTGCGCCTTCAGGCCGAGCTTCTCCAGGTTGCGGCCCTTGCGGAAGCCTTCGGTCCCGGCCTCGACCAGGACCAGTGAGGTGCCCTTGGCGCCGGCGGTCGGATCGGTCTTACAGACCACGATGACGACGTCGGCCATCTGGCCGTTGGTGATGAAGGTCTTGGCGCCGTTGATCACCAGCTCGTTGCCGTCGGCCTTGGCGCTGGTGCGCACGCCCTGCAGGTCGGAGCCGGTGCCGGGCTCGGTCATGGCGATGGCACCGATGATCTCGCCGGTGGCCATCTTCGGCAGGTACTTGCGCTTCTGCTCCTCCGAGCCGTACCGCAGGATGTAGGGCGCGACGATCTCCGAGTGCAGGCCGAAGCCGGGACCGGTGGCGCCGACATTGGCCAGCTCCTCCATCAGGATGATGGAGTAGAGCCGGTCGGCGCCGACGCCGCCATATTCCTCCGGCATCGAGGCGCACAGCAGGCCGAGTTCGCCGGCCTTGCGCCAGGCGTCCCGGCTAAGCTGGCCGTCCTTCTCCCACTGCGCGTGGTTCGGCACGATCTCGGTGTCGACGAAGCGCTTCACCGTGGAGCGGAAGAGCTCGTGCTCCTCGGAGAACAGGGTGCGGGGCAGGGCGGTCATGGCGTTTGTCGTCTCCCTCAGAACGCGTCTTCGTCGAGCGCCATCATAGAGGCGCCACCGGCACTGATCTTCTGCTGCAGCGAGGAGGTCTCGGGCAGCACGCGCTCCATGAAGAAGCGGCCGGTCTTCAGCTTGTTCTCGTAGAAGGCCTTGTCGCCGGCGCCATCGGCCAGCTTGGCCTGGGCTTCCTTGGCCATCTGCGCCCACATGAAGGCGAGCGCGACCAGGCCGAACAGGCGCAGGTAATCGGACGACGCGGCGCCGGCCTCGTCCGGGCTCTTCATGCCCTCGGTGGCGATGTGGGTGGTCGCCTGCTGCAGCCGGGCGAAGGCGCGCGCCAGCGGCATCACGTAGTCCTTCAGGCCGGCGTCGGCGGCGTTCTCCTGGATGAAGGCGTCGACCGGGTGGAAGAACTGGCGCAGCGAGCGGCCCATGTGGGCGGACAGCTTGCGGCCAACGAGGTCCAGCGCCTGGATGCCGTTGGCGCCCTCGTAGATCTGGGCGATCCGCGCGTCGCGCACGAACTGCTCCATGCCCCATTCGTGGATGTAGCCGTGGCCGCCGTAGCACTGCATTGCCGTCACCGTGCTCTCGAAGCCGACGTCGGTGAGGTAGCCCTTGATGACGGGGGTCAGCAACGCGGCGAGGTCGTCGGCGTCGCGGCGCTGGCGCTCGTCGGGATGCTTGGCGGCCAGGTCGATGTTGAGGCCGATCCACAGCGACAGGGCGCGGGCGCCCTCAGCATGCGACGCACGTCGGGGTGCACGATGATCGGGTCAGCCGGGCGGTCCGGCGTCTTGGTGCCGCTGATCGAACGGCCCTGCACGCGGTCGCGGGCGTAGGTGACGGCGTTCTGGTAGGCGACTTCGGCCTGGGCGAGACCCTGGATACCGACGCCGAGGCGGGCCGCGTTCATCATCGTGAACATCGCCTGCAGGCCGCGGTGCGCGTCGCCGATCAGCCAGCCGGTGGCCTCGTCGTAGTTCAGCACGCAGGTCGCGTTGCCGTGGATGCCCATCTTGTGCTCGATCGAGCCGCACGAGACGCCGTTGCGCTCGCCCGGGTTGCCGTCCGCGGCGC